>JBGUGY010000022.1:0-10878 GCA_045111775.1 Bacteroidaceae bacterium
AAGTCAATCGACGCTAAGGACGACTTCGGTACAGCTTACACTTGCATCGGTAACTGCTACGAGTTCTTGGCTCAGGAGTATGGCGACAAGACTCCAGCAAACAAGTACGACAGAAAGGAGTTCAAGGAGTTCTACATCAAGGCTCAGCCATTCTACGAGCAGGCTCGCGCTTTGAATCCAGACGACAAGACCCTTATTCAGGCTCTCTACCGTGTTTACTACAACACAGACAACGAGGCTAAGACTAAGGAGTACGAGGCTCTTATCAACAACTAATATTCGTTTAACAACGATAACATCATGAGGCAGACGCGCATAACGTCTGCCTTTTTCTTTTGTTTTCTTGTTTTTATTCAAAACAATTCGTATCTTTGTGGCACTCTATATCATTAAAAACTTGTACTGCTAACTATAATGTGTACTATTAAATCGAATTATTTTTATCTGACCAACCACGACGACGAGAAGAGGCTTGGTGCATGGATAAATACCGTCGGCTTTCAGGAGATTCCTGCCGGAAGCAACTATCCGGTAAGCGAGCATCCGGCAAGCTATCTGTTCAGCGTTAAGAAGGGCAGAGTGCTCAACGAGTATCAGCTTGTGTACATAACCGACGGCGAGGGCATCTTCATTCCCAATCTCGACGACCCCGATTGCGAAGAGATACACATTAAGAAAGGCACAATCATCCTGCTTTATCCAGGACAGCGGCACACCTACTATCCGCTTCAGAAAACCGGATGGAAGGAATATTTCATCGGATTCGAGGGCGATTTCTTCTTCAATCTGATTAAAAGAACATATCCCGAGCAGAAGAACTGCTGCTTCAACATCGGTCTGAATTCAGAGATAATACAGTTGTTTCTGAATGCTTTGTCGATGGCAGAGAACAAGTTCTCGCATTTTCAGGATTGTCTTGTGGGAATTACGTTCCACATCTTCGGATTGTTGTTCATCGCAGCCGACAATACCGACGACGTTAGTTTTTCGACAAAGCAGAAGATTGAGCAGAGCAAGATTTACATGAACGAGCATATCTCAGAAATGATTGACTGGGACGTGCTTTCGAGAGAGCTTGGCGTAAGTTATTCGTGGTTCAGAAAGGAATTTAAGCTGATTACCGGCAAATCGCCTGCCAAATATTTCGCCGCTCTGAAGATTAAGAAGGCTCAAAAACTGCTTGCAGAAGAAAGGCTTACGGCAAAAGAAGTGGCATACGAATTGGGATTCCCGTCTCCCGAACTGTTTTTGAGCAACTTTAAGCGATTTACCGGGCAGACGCCAACGGATTTTAAGAACAGTAAACATTAAAAAATACATGAGGATATACAGATTTGGATATACTTTAACATTCTTATTAACTTTAGCGTCATCATCTGACATATTTGCACAAAAGGCTGAGCGAAGTCTTCAGTATTTTCCCGAGGGCAGAGGATTTGCCTGCTACAACGGAAACAACAGATACACTCGCGCGCTGTATGGCGGACATTCCGATTTTAGACTCGAGACGAGCGACCGACCGGTGTTTGCCACCTTCACAAAGAAAGAAAAGAGAAACATCCAGTTCTTTTTGCATCTGGCAGATGGCAAGAGGATGAACTTCGACGAACTGGAACTTTGCACAGCATACTACTTTCCCGGACAGAGAATATATTACATAAGAAACTCATCGCTCGGAATCGATATTGTTATGACGGCTATGTGCTGTTACGACAACGACGAGGCTATCTGGCGGATTGTCTGCAACAAAATGCCAGAAGGCTCGCATATAAGCTGTGTCGTTTCGATGATTGAGGCGAAACATCTTTACCGAAATGGCGATATGGGCGTAGAAACCACGCCCAACTTTTTTGAGGCTTCGAAGGAGCACGAACCGCTAATGACAACCGAGATAAAGCCCGAAAAGGAAATATACATAAGATATTATGACGGTTCGGTTGCAAAAATGCCTCTTAACGATGGTAAAATGCTCTTTGCCGTTACTCAGTTACAAAGCAACCATCTTGCAAATCAAGTAGTTATAAATACTCCCGATAAATTTCTGAACACTCTTGGCGGCGTTCTTACATCTGCCGCCGACGGTATTTGGGATGAAAAAGTGTGGTTGCACGGAGCCGTGGGATGGCGTGTTCAGCTTCCCGGATGGAGAGCCGGCTACTCTGGCGACGTTCTTGGCTGGCACGACCGCGCCAGAACGCATTTCAGCAACTATGCCGAAAGCATGGTTACAAATGTTGAGCAGAAATTCAGTCATCCGATGCAAGATGCTACCCTAAATTCTGCGCGCGCCGAGAAGAAATGGGGTTCGCCGATGTATAGCAACGGCTACATCTGCCGCTATCCGAACAAGGCAGACAACATGAATCATTACGACATGAATCTGTGCTACATAGACGAACTTTTGTGGCATCTAAACTGGACTGGCGACCTCGATTTTGCGCGCGAGATGTGGCAAAAACTTAAGCTGCATCTGGCATGGGAAAAACGAAACTTCGACCCCGACAACAATCATCTTTACGATGCATACGCGTGCATCTGGGCGAGCGATGGCCTCTACTACGATAGCGGAGACGTAACTCACTCAACAGCATATAATTATCGTGCTAACAAGATGGCTGCCGAGATTGCCGAACTGATAGGTGAGGACGCGACTCCATACCGCACCGAGGCAGAGGAAATTCTGAAGGCGATAAACAGCAAACTGTGGATGAACGACCGCGGCGTATGGGCAGAATACAACGATAACATGGGCTTGAAACGCCAGCATGACGCGCCTGCTGTCTGGACCGTTTATCACGCCATAGACAGCGACATCGCAACGCCGCATCAGGCTTATCGTGCAACCGAATATGTAACAAACAACATTCCGCATATTCCTATAAAATCTAACGGAATTACGAAGGACGATGAGATGATTAACGCCGGCGATTATGCTACAATCTCGTCGTCTAACTGGATGCCGTACGACTGGAGCGTGAATAACGTGGCATTTGCCGAGGTTATGCACACCGCTCTCGCATTCTTTCAGGCAGGCAACAAAGAGGCTGGCTTCAAACTGATGAAGAGCTGCATTCTCGACGGAATGTACATGGGCTGCAGCCCCGGAAACATCGGTCAGATAAGTCATTACGACGCGGCGAGAGGCGAGTGCTACCGCGATTTCGGCGACCCTGTTGGAGTGGCATCGCGCTTGGTCGTTCAGGGACTTTTCGGCATAAAGCCAGATGCTTTACATCGCAGACTGACCATAAATCCGGGATTTCCAATGGATTGGGAAAAAGCCGACATCACAACGCCCGACATCTTCTACAGCTTCAATCGTGAGGGAGCATCGGACAAGTACGAGATAAAGCATAACTTTGCAAACGTTGACACCATAACGCTCAGAATTCCTGCAAGATACACAAAGTTCGACATCAAAAACGGCTGTCAGATTCTTGATTACCGATGCGACAACGAAAGCTTCGACATGCCTCATGTTATATTCAAACTGCTGGCAAAAGCAGGACAGAAGGTAAGCATCGAGTTGAAAGGCAATGGCAGCAAGATTAGCAGGAGCAAGGCTAAAGTCGTGAGAGTGAACACGGGCTTGGCTCTTCTTCAGCAAGAAAACAGAGCATGGTGGATTTCTACCGCGCTCGACGAGAACGAGCGAGACAAATCGTCGCTTGTTGCCGGTCAGTTCAGCGACATCAACGTCGATGCGCTCGAACCGATTGACATCAGCAAGTACTTCAACGCAAAGGTTACTGACATCTTCAGAAACAGATACGAATCGCCGCGTTCGCCTTATACCACGCTTACGATTCCTATCCACGGATATTCGGAGTGGTGCCATCCTAAAGATACTGTAAACATCGACGACAGCGGTCTGCGCAAGGCGATAAAAGACAGCATATTTACTGCACCAAACGGCATAAAATGGCTTTCCCCGAAGGAAGGAAACAACATCATCTACACCTCGTTGTTCGATAATTATCCCGATGAATCGCTGATAAGCGTCGGCGGAAGCGCATCGCACGCATATCTGATGATGGCAGGCTCTACAAATCCGATGCAATGTAACATAAACAACGCAGTTGTGGAGTTTCTCTATACCGACGGAACGATACAGAAATATCCGCTCTTCAGTCATGTAAACTGGGCTCCGATAGAACAAGCGTTCTACGAGGACGGACTGGCATTCAACCGAAATGCCGAGTCGCAATACCGCCTTTGCCTGAAAACCGGAAAGGTTAGCAATAATCTGCAAAACGAACTTGGCGCAAAAGGTGCTCAGGTGATGATTGACGGCGGCGCAGGAATTCTTCTTGATGTTCCGCTGAATAAATCGAAGCGACTGAAATACATCAGATTACGCACGCTAAGCAACAATGTGATTGCCGGACTGATGGGCATCACATTGCAACGATAATATCGTTAGTTTGATACCGTTCTAAGAAGAGTTTGACAGAATCAAAAGAGAGGCAAGTTTAAAATGGTACGGGTTGTATGGCAATTATTGCCATATTGCGGAAAGTCTATTGGTTGCTTGCTCAATTATATAAAAGAAGTAAAGTTTCAGGAGGATTGCTCCCCCTCCTGAAACTATTGGTCAGCTAACTCCCAATGCCATCCATTCCAATGGAATTCAATACCATTTATCCACAGAAATGGTAGTCCTTCGTATGGAATACTACAGACTAAATCAAGTATTTTCATATGACCTCCTTTTTATATATTGCCGTCATTATTAACGGTGTTGCAAACTTACATCTTTGTTTTGATTGTTGCAACAGCATAAGTAAATTCATAAGGAATGCTTAGTGTTTTACTTATAATATATTCGGTTTTATCTTTGCTTATCCATTATTTCTTCTAGCTTACAAGATATTTTACTCTCTGAAGAAAAAGTCCGATGAAATGGCGACACAAACAAATAACGTCGGACTTTCAAATACGAAAATCCGACGTTATTATTTTCTTATGAAGCTGATTTAAATCTTCAGATTGAAACCAAGGTAGAATGTTCTTGGAAGGGCAGGACCGTAAATGTATCCAGCATCCTTATCCATGCCTCTGTCCAAGTCTGTCTGATATTGGTTGAACATGTTTTTGACTCCTGTGCTGAACTCAAGAGTGTAGTGCTTGTAAAGATGAACTTCGTATGAAATCTTTGCGCCCATCTCGAAGAAACTTTCAGACTGAATTTCTTCGTCCTCAGCAATATATCCAGCCATGTGCTGCACAAGCATGTCGCCAGTAACTTTTCCGTCAACCGTAAACGAAAGCGGATGAATAGGGCTGTATCGGACAAGGAAATAACCGTATTTGTCTGGAGTGCGGAACATTCTGCGCTGTGGCTTTATGTTCGGATTGTTGCTCCACGTGAAATCGGCGAGATAGCGGCTTCTCTGTAACGTTACGCCTCCCTGAAGCATGAAAGTCTTGCGATAGCCAACTTTTCCTTCGATGTTTATGCCGCCAACGTATGCTCCTGCCGAGTTTACGCGAGTGAGCAGCAGATTTCCCTTCTCGTCATGACCGTTTTCCGTCAAGGCAAAGACATCGTTCAGACGAGTGTAGAAGCCCTCAATAGTAAGGTTTGTGTCCCATTTTCCGAAGTGATGATAAAGGTCTGCGCTACCGCTGATGCTGTGCGAATATTCAGGCTTCAGATTTGGGTCGATGCTGATTAGCGAAACCTCTCCGCCCACGGCTCCGACGTGCAAATCCTCGTCGTATGCCTGTGGCGCTCTGTATCCGCTTGCATACGAAATGCGGAAAATCATATCTTCGACAGGAGTATATCTGATGTTGGCTCTTGGCGACAGCACCACGTTATGAAGCATGTTGTGCTTCTCAATTCGCGCGCCCATAAGGATGCTTATCTGCTGGTTTTTCCATTCATTCTGAAGATATCCGCCTGCAATCTTTACGTCTTGTCTCATGTCGCGTCCGTAGCCGAGAATACGGTCGTGCAAATGGTTGTAGGTATATTCGAGTCCTGCGCTGATATCGCCCTTCAATTCCTTAACGAAAGGATAAGAATATCGGTATTGAGTTCCGCCAACTGCCGTGAAATCCTGAGTTCGGCCGTAGGCTTCAAGATTCTTGTTCGTTCCGAAGTAACTTTCGCGATTTATCTGTTGCATACTGCCGTAGAGAGACAGATAATGGCGGTCGTCTGGCGAATAGTAATCCCACCGCAATGAACCTGCATCTATGTTGTGGCGCAACTGCTCGGCAAGGTCTGTCTCGTGCGCAGGAAGGTCGATGTCGCATCCGCCTCTTCGATATTCGCCAACATGATGATATTCGGCCGTGATTTTTGCATAATCTGATGTCTTGAAGAAACTTCTGAGTCCAGCCGTTGTGCTGTTCAGCAGCGGAATATTCGAGAAGCCGTCGCCGTTGTGGTCGTACTGCTTGCGATTGCGCTGAACACCGAACACGAACAGTCCCATGTTGCTGTTGTCGGTAATTACCGATGCATTGAAAGCGGTGTTGATGTCGTAACTGTCTTTTCCCACAAGCGATGAGTTGTGCTGCACATTTACGAAGTTGCGCGTAGGCTCTTTTGTGATGATGTTCACAACTCCACCGATGGCATTTGCGCCGTAGAGAGCCGAACCGCCTCCGCGGATAATCTCAACGCGGTCAACCATTCCTGCCGGAATCTGTTCAAGTCCGTAGACTGATGCAAGCGACGAGAAGATCGGACGCGAATCCATCAGAATCTGCGAATACTGACCCTCAAGACCGTTGATGCGTAGTTGTGGCAATCCGCAGTTCGAGCAAGTCTGTTCAACCCTCAAGCCTGTCTGATAGTTCAGAACATCTGCCATGCTGTGCGCATTGGTCATCTCGAAGAGAACAGGCGATATCACGTTTACAATGCTTGATGCCTCCTTGCTCTTAGTCTGATATTTGTTTGCCGTAACCACAACGTTTTCAACCAAGAATGATTCCTCGCGCATCTTTATGTTCAGTTCAAGCATCTGGTCCTTCTTCAGATTCACGGTGCGTTCTTCTGTAATGTAGCCCATGTACGAGAACACGACGGTCTGCTGTCCTATAGGAATGTCTTTCAGAAAATAATGTCCTGTTTCGTCTGATATTGTGCCGACTGATGTCCCCTTCAATTTAACGGTGACGTAACGCATACATTCTCCCTGCTCGTCTGACACATGACCTAAAATGTGCGCATCCTGACCAAACACAGTCATTGTCATGAGGGATGAAAAAATCAAAAAAATAAATCTCATATATAAGTGTCTATTGTGTTTCTGTTTCACAAGGGCGCAAAGTTACGAAAAAAAACTCAAATACAACTAAATGGCATAACCCGATGTACTTTATTTTGCCGAGTTTTCGGGACAAAAGAAAAGGTTACGCCGAATAATAAGCGTAACCCTTTCTTGTTTTCTCACTCCACAACCGTGAAGCCGTATTTTTTCAGAAGTTCCCGGTACTCGTCAGTCTTTTTGTATTTGTCGAGCCATTCGTTAAGTTCTCTCAGCAAGCCCGTGCTCGACTTATGTACTGCCCACGAATAAAACTGATTAAAACTCAGCTTTTTGCTAAAGTCAAGTTGGGGATAGTCGGCTGAATATTGACGGGCGATATTCGCATCGCAAACGGTGTAGTCGATATCGTCGTGAGCAACGAGGGCAAGAAGCTGTTCCGTTCCATATTTGTTTATCCTTCCGATGTTTACGTTTGCCCCGATTTCGTCTTGCAGATTCTCGAGTCGCATAATGTAAGGCGAACTTTTCGGAATGTAGAGCGTTCTGTTTTCGAGTTCCATCGCGCTTTTAACGTATTTTGTCGAATCGTCAGGATTGAAAGCCCTCTGAACCAGCACAAGACTGTTTATGCACACCGGATTCGTAAGCACGAAAATCGAATCTTTCTCGGATGTCTCGACCATCGGGATAGGCGAGGCGATAAGGTCGCACGCGCCTTCCTTTAGCTGCTTGTACATCTGCTCGTACGAACTCGATGCGTTGATGCTAAGCGTAAGGTCGTGACTCTCGGCAAAAGCCTTAATCAGCTCATAGTGAAAGCCCGATTCGCCGTTCTCGCCAGAGAAGAAAACGCCGTCGGCATACTCACACGTTACCTTCAGCGTGCCGGCTCTCTGAATGCGCGCGTAATCGCGGTTCAGCGCAATTCTCTGCACAAACAAGAATATTCCTGCAAAGGCAAGGACAACGGCACAGAGCAGCGCAATCTTTATCGCCTTCTTGTGCTTTCGGATTTTTTCGATATCAATCATAGAAGTTCCAAGAAAGACCGAACCTCAGCATGCTCGGGTTCATGGCGTAGTGAGGAACGGTGAAGTTCATCGAATTGCCAGACCCCTCGAAGAGGTTGGTGTATGTTACATAGAAGCGCAGACGCTTCAGGAAGAAGTTCATGTAGGCGTTTGCAAACGGAAATCCGCCGATTTTTACCCTGTCTGCCTCGTTCTGGCTCTGGTTCATGTACTGGCCGACGATTGGCGAATATTCGGGAGCGTAATACGTCGTGAAATACTTCTAATCGACGCCCATCTGCAACTTCAGAACCTCGTGAGACAAGGCTACATCAACATAAAAATTATGGTAGAAATTCCACGAAGGCAGCGGAATTATGTTATCGTCTTTTGTGTACTGATACGTTACTTCGTTGTCGAGATGGAACACTCCGAGTTTGAAATTCTGTTCGAGCTTTGCACTCACAATCTGAATGCTTTTGTCGTACTGTCCAACGGCAACGCTGTTGTTGTAGGCGGTAACCAGACCATCGTTGTCGCGTTGTGTAGCGCTGTTGTTGTAGAAGTAGGCATAGTTTTCGATGTTTTCAACAGCGGCTGTCAGACGAGTGCGAGTGCGCTCCGACGACAAAGTTCCCTGCAAACGCACTCTCATCATGTTCTTGAGCGAGAACTTGGCATCTCTGCTTGTTCCCCATGATTTCAGGCGCGAGCTAAAAGTCGTCATGTAATACGACGGTGCAAAGTTGTCGATAAGTCCGCTGACGTGAAGTCCGAGCGTATCGTTCAGGACCTTCACATTCAAATCGGCATTTCCGTTGAGGTTATACTCGCCGAAGTTATCGCCCGTAATGGCATATTCGCCTGTAACATTGTAGTTTACGTGCTCACCATGCGCACGCACCAACTGCCCGCCGATTCTCACATCGTTCTGGGTATCGTATTTCATTGTTGGGTCGATGTACGATTCGTACACATGATTTGCCGTGTAGTCAGAGAACAGATATTCAACGCTTTTCGTCTGTCGCCAAGTCTGATAGCCGAATCTGCGGAACTCGTGCGATATGAACGCCTTTATTCCAGCTACGGCATACTTGTTGAATCCTTCGAGAAGGCTGATGGCAAACGTATTCTTAACAAGCAAAGTCTTTGCCTTGTCGTTGATGTCATCGCCTAAAAGTTTGCTCGGATTATAAATGCTATCTATGAAGTTTGCAGGAATATTGCCGCCAACCAAAACGTGGTCGTTATTCTGAATGTCGAGCGTATGGATAAAACTCGTAACTGGTACGAACTCAAGCTTTTTCTCTACCGAGTCGCCAACCTCGCGATGAAATCCGAGGTTGTATCGATGAGTCAAGAAAATCAGATTGTTATCATTTCTCTGCCACAGATTTCGTTCCAGATATGTAGGGATGTCTGTACTATTGTACGACCTTGAGAAACGCGAAGGGTCGATGATGTAATAATCGTCGGTAAGTCCGCCATTTTCAGCCATCTTCATGTGGTTATGACTGTAAAGAAACTGCATCTGATATTTGTCGCCAAGGTGATAGAGATGCAGCGAGCCATTCATATAAGAGGAAGACTGACTTACATAGAATCCTCGCGAGTACAGATAATCGAACTTGAATCCGCCGCCCCAATACTTGTTTGCACTTGTGGCAAACTTTATCGTGAGCCAGTCGTCGCCATCGTTCTTATCGCCTGCGCTATGATAGGTTATATTGGTATATGGCGATTTCGTATCAGAAAACAAATAGTTTGTCGGCTTTGTCATGAAGAAGTCGAGTGGGTCGGTGAAGAACATATTGGTGTTATGTTCTCGCTCCATGTAGATGCGCGAAATGCGTGGAGAGCCGAGTGTTCCAATATGGTTGTAGTGCCCCGTCATTCCTTCGGGAAAGACTGTGTTATAGAAGTTTATCCGGGCGGTGTCGGCATCAACGGCGGTTCTGTCTCCAAAACGGCGGTCGATAGTCCACTGCCTCACATCAACAGGAACAACTTTGTCATCGTCGTGACGAAGGCTGTCTCCGTTGTCAACTCGTTCACCATACTGATCCGTGACGACCGTTCCGTCACTGTTCAACAGACTTTGTGCCGCCGCAGAGACTGGTGCGATGGCACAAAATAAACATATATAAAAAAAATTCTTCATATTTCTGTGCAAAGATAGTGCAAAATAATTATATTTGTAAATCAAATACTTGTAAAATTATGAAAAGGCTTCATTTAAAACGTATATTCGTATCGATTTGTTGTTTGTTTATCACTTTTAATTCTATTTCCGCCGGAGATATTTATGTTGATGCAAACAACGGAAACGACAAAGCCAACGGCACTTTTAATGAGCCAGTAAAATCATTGGCACAAGCATTTAGGATTGCAAGAGAATGGCGCAGACTGAAGTCGCCAGACGCAAACAACGGCATAATCATTCATCTGTGCAAGGGAATACATTATCTCGCCGAACCGCTGTATATCCGCCCAGAAGACAGCGGCACACCAATTTCGCCTACAATCGTAGACGGGGACGGCTCGTGGATTAGCGGCGGAATTGAGTTGAAAAAGGGTGAGAGAAAAGGAATCATATACGAGTTCGATGCCCCGATTGTCGGCACTCATCCGCTCGAAAT
>JBGUGY010000023.1:0-2935 GCA_045111775.1 Bacteroidaceae bacterium
TTCGCGGACTTAGTTTTCTGAGATGCGGACATTTCGCCCTTCTCCTAACCGGCGTCGACGACCTTCTGATTGAGGACGTGAAAGCCGACACCAACCGCGACGGTTTCGACATTGACTGCTGCGAACGCGTGGTGATAAGGAACTGCAAGGTAAATACGATTAACGACGATGCCATAGTACTGAAATGCTCATACGCGCTTGGCCGCGAAAAGCCAACGGAGCACGTTCTGATTGAAGATTGCCACGTTAGCGGATTCGACATAGGCACGATGATAGACGGAACACGCGCCACAACAACCGTAAAAGCACCCGACGGCGACGGTCCGACGGGGCGCATAAAACTTGGCACAGAGTCGAACGGCGGATTCAGACACATAACAATACGCCGATGCACATTCGAACATTGTCGCGGTCTTGCATTGGAAACAGTAGACGGCGCGGCAATCGAGGACGTTAATGTTAGCGACATAAATATGAATGACATCTGCAATTCGCCTATCTATATCAGGCTGGGCGACCGCATGAGAGCACCCGAAGGCTTTCACCATTCGTCGGTAAACGGGATAAGCATCAAAAACATAAGCGTTACCGATGCCGACAGCCGATACGCCTGCATCATTGCCGGAACAAAGGGGCATCCGGTGCGCAACGTGAACATAAAGAACGTGAGCATACAATATCGTGGCGGCATCACGCTCAACGATGTGCGCGAGCAACGTGGAGTGAATCCGTTCTTCATTCCGTCGGCACGAAAAGCCAATCAGTTTGGCGAGGCAAACTATCCCGAACCGTCGGCACACGGCATTCAGCCAGCATGGGGATTTGCCATCACTCATGCCGAAGACATCTCGCTGAAGAAAATCAGCCTATCTACGGCAAAGCACGATGAGCGTCCGCCTTTTCATCTTTCGGATACCAAGAAGGTAAAACTCAGTAAAGTAAAGACGAACAATGCGAAATAGAAAAAACAGCGAAAAAGCCGTAATTTCACGAGCCTTTTCGCTGTTTTTCTTATAAACGCACCGCCATCAGCATTTTCTGATTACGATTTCCAACCGCTGGAGTCCTTTCTTGTGAACATTGAGCAGCACGACAACAAATTTCAGTTCTTCGCCAACTGCGAATTTTGATGCAATATTATCTAACTCTGACTTAGAAATGATATTCTCCAGCATAGGACCGCCGCCCGAAACCGACACAAGCGAAACCTTGTCTGACAACGGAGAAAAAACATAGGCATCCAGCGCCATATACTGCACTCTGTTGAACAAAATCCAATTCGGATCATCCTTCTCAAGAACGTTATTCAGGTAGATGCGGCAATGTTCGAATGACGGACGAACATTGCCGTTCGAAGCATAGATTTTTCCGTCCTTATCAATTAAGACAGGCGAATCTACGACATACTTGGCATACGGACATTTTTCTTCGTACTCGATATCTGCCTCAGACTTTACATCAACTGTAGGAACACTTGGTTCGGACACAATCTCGTCCTTGACTATCGTCTTCATCTTGTACGTAAAATTCAATGCGTCCTGAGGCGGATTGGCAAGAGTCGTCTTTTCAACTCTTAGAGTGTACGAATGTCCCTTCACGTAAGAAAATCCTTCGATAAAGCCGAAAGGCAATTTCCGCCAATCGCTGGCATTCTCCTCTTTTACGAGCATACACTCTGTAGAATCAGTTACTTCGCCATCAAACGAATCGTACATGATGTCTGTTTCGTCAGAAACGTAGAGATTCACTTCTGTTACAGAATCTTTTTCATCATCGTCGGAACACGACGAAAAACTAAACGCAGCCAAAAGGCTAAAAAGAATGATTAAGTATTTTTTCATGATATTTTGGTAATTTCTGCAAATATAATGCAGATTTTTCAGAAACCTTGCATGGCAAAAATATTTTCTTACAAAAAAGCCCGACTTTTTCAAAAAGCCGAGCTATTTTTATTTATATCAGAGTTTTACGCTTACTTCTTCGCCTGCCTCAACAGAAACTATTTTCTTGCCGTTTTTCGTCTTTACGATTATCGTTCCCTTGCCCTCGCCAGACTTCACCTTAACGACTTTCTTGTCCATGTAAACGTGGATGCAGCCGTTTGGCGTAGGAACATCGCCTTCCATCCATTTCAGACCGCCAAGATGAGGCTCAACCACATATTCCTCGTAGCCCGGCTTGGTTGGACGCACGCCAAGATAATACTTGCCCAAAAGATAAATCGGACTCGCTCCCCACGCGTGGCAGAGACTCTTTCCGTAAGGGCGACCATACATTTCCAAGTGCTGAGTGCCCTTCTCGGTTGGATTATACGTCTCCCAGAAACTTGTTGCGCCTTCCTTCAACATTCCGCCCCAGTAGCTCTTCATCTCCTTCATCACGTTGTCGTGCTCGCCAAGCTGACAGAGAGCCTCGAGTTCGTAGAATCGCATGTAAGGCGTTGTTATGCCAAGGATATTGTTGTTAAGCAGAACGCTCTTCTTTATCTGCTGCTTCTGCTCGTCGGTAAAGTAGTCGAAAAACACGCTGAACATGTTTGAATATCGCGTAACAGCGTAACTTTGGTTGCCGTTCACTCGGTTGTGAACCAGAGCCTTCTTCTCTTCGTTCCAGAAGGCAGGCATCAGCTTGGCCTTCAGATTTACGGCGAGCTTTGAGAATTTCTCGGCATCGGCCTTCTCGCCAGCCAAATCGGCACACAGAGCCATTGCCTGAAGGCTTCGGCAGAAGAGAACCTGCTCGAACGATAGTTCGCCTTTCTTGTCGAGATAGCCGTCAGCCCAATCAACAAATACCCAGTCGCCAGTCATGCCTTCAACCATTCCGTTCTTGTTTGTTCTACCCATCACATATTCCATTAGCGACTGCATTCGCGGATAAATCTGCTTAACGAATTCCTTGTCGCCAGTGTACATGTAATAGTCGTAGATTCCGA
>JBGUGY010000024.1:0-2484 GCA_045111775.1 Bacteroidaceae bacterium
CAACCTTTTGCATCCATTCTTCGACCTTGTCGAGGCGGATGCTTGGCGGATTGATGCAGAGACAACCACTCTCGCTTACCGAAAACGAGAAGATGAGGTTGCCCACATCTGTAGGGCGCGTGTAGAAGAATACGTTTTTGTTGCGACGCACGTTGCAGAAGCCGTGGCTGCGCAGACTCGCGTCGAGATAACTGCCAACAATCTCTATTGTGTTCCTCTGCAATTGGGTGCTTTCAGTCTTTTCTTTGCTGTCTTTCTTGCCAAGGAAAAAATCCATAAACTGCTTTTGCAGGCTTCGGGATTCCTTCGGGATGCGTTCGGGATTGAGCAAAGACAGAAGTTCTTGGTTTACCTGCTCTGGCGGAGTTGGAACGAATTTCTTTGCCACCTTCTTTTTTGGCTTCTCTGTTGTAGCAGATACTGGCGTGAAGTTTTTTGCAACCATTGCTCTTATCTTCTCCATCTCAGCCTCCTCGTTTGGCGAGTCCATGCTGTATTTTGGCTCGATGGTTGGAAGAAGTTGCTTCAACTTTTCGTAATACGGAATAAAACATTTATGCAGATATGCTTCTTTATGTTCGTAAAGCCAGTATTCAACCACTTTTACCTTATCATGGAACAGAGGATCATTACACAATTTTGATATAATTAGTCCTCTAAAATATCCATCAAAACTACAAAAAAGGAGACCTTTTTCATAATGAATCCATGAAATATTTGCATTATCCAACTCCTCCATTTTACGGACAATATTCGGCAAATACAGATATATTTCTACAAACTTTTTGGCTGTACCAAAAAGATAATCCAAGAAATAATCAACAACCATATTTACATCATCCTCCGTTTCGACAACATAATAATCATACTTGGATATATCGCAATGTTCTTCTATTGTCTTGCGAAATATCGTTTTATTGTCAATTATCCATCCCTTATGAGGATTAGGACTAAGTACCGTGTCTCCTATACATTCCGAAATGTAAGGTTCGATCTCCTTAATTGCAACACTAATGTTACTAAACTGAATATATCCAAGATCATATAGGCCTATACCAAATGAGAGCTTGTACGTATCAGTTTCAAGCACATAAATTGGATATGTCCCCGACTTGTATGCCTTCCATCCCAACGGTTTTAATTTTGCGTCTAAACGCCTGAATATTATTTTTTTCTTCTCACTTTTTAACATATTATTTTATTTTTCAAGATATTGGACTGTTAATAATTCTTCGGTTTGTGCGGCACGGAAAAAGGAAACACCAGCACGCATAAAAATGTTGCGTGCTGGCATGTATGATTCTTTGTGTTCGGCATACGGGAGCTTATTTTCATAATCTGTAAATTGTATGGTCAAGGCATTCCGGCTTTATTTCTTGGCCTTGTAAAGAACGGTGTTGCATTTCTCGTGGCGGAAAAGGTTGCAAGCTTGTTCTCTTATGCCGTCGGCTGTAACTGCCAAGTAGTTTGGCACTTCGCGGTTAAAGTGCTCAACGTCGCCAAGCGAGGCGGCAAAGGCTATGTTTGTGGCAAGCGACAGATAACTCTCGTTCTCGATTAGGTGCATGGATTCGAATTTGTTCTTAACCTTCTGCAGTTCGTAGTCGCCGACAAGTTCGGTCCTCAGTCTGTCGAACTCGCCCCAGATTTCGGTCTCGGCGGTTTCGAAAGAAATGTCCTTGTTTAGTCTGCCCATCACGGTTAGGAATCCCGGATCGACGGTGTCCATAAGATAGCAGTCTACCTGCGAGAAAATCTGCTTTTCCTGCACAAGATTCTTTATCATTCGGGCAGACTGGCCGGTTGTCAGAATGTCTGTTATGCTGTCGAGCGTTGGGTATTCGGCATCTGTAACGCTGCAAATTGGAATTCCGATGGTTATCATGTCGAACGGCACGTCGCGCTCAACCTCCAATCGTCGTTCCTCGGTTTGCAGAGGCTCGCGCGGAGGCTGTGTGGTGTCGACGGAGCGGCTCGGGATTGGACCGAACCATTTCTCGGTAAGCCGTCGTGCTTCGTCGAAACTGATGTTGCCCGTTATAGCCAGAACTGCGTTGTTTGGTGCATAGAATCGGAAGAAGAAATCCTTAACGTCGTCGAGCGTGGCGTTGGCAATGTGCTCAAGCTTAAGTCCGATGGTAGGCCAGCGGTACGAGTGCTCTTTGTAGATGAGCGAGCGCAGCAGATGTCCCACATCGCCGTAAGGCTGGTTTATGTTGCGTTGCTTGAACTCTTCCATAACCACGTTGCGCTGAACCTCGAGGCTCTTTGGCGTGAAGGCGAGGCTTAACATTCTGTCGGATTCGAGCCAGAAAGCCGTTTCGGCGTTGTTTCGCGGAACGGTTATGTAGAAGTTTGTGCGGTCGGTGTTTGTCCATGCGTTGTTTTCGCCTCCGGCATTCTCGATGTGCGTGTCGAAATTCGGAATGTTTACCGAGCCGCCAACCATCAGATGCTCAAACAGATGGGCAAAGCCTGTGTGGT
>JBGUGY010000025.1:0-2640 GCA_045111775.1 Bacteroidaceae bacterium
CCTACCTTCTTCCTACCTTCTTCCTACCTTCTTCCTACCTTCTTCCTACCTTCTTCCTACCCTGCCACTATTTTTACACTAAACGAACAATTTCTGGCGAAATTGTTCGTTATAAATCCCTAATTATCATTCGGTTCAGAATTTCCAACTTTCAATTTTCAATTTTTAAATTTCAATTTTCCCATTGAAAAGATGCTCCGCGTTTTCTTTTTAATCGTTTATTTTCGCTACCTTTGCGCTGAAATCAAGAAAAAAACTTTTTAGGAGAATGGAGAATTTCATTGTCTCGGCAAGAAAATACCGTCCGCAATCGTTCGATACGGTTGTTGGACAGGAGGCGTTGACCATAACGCTGAAGAATGCCATTAAGGAGAAGAAGCTGGCACACGCCTACCTCTTCTGCGGACCGCGAGGCGTGGGAAAGACAACCTGCGCCCGAATCTTTGCAAAGACCATCAACTGCCTGTCGCCAAACCAGAACGGCGAGGCGTGCAACGAGTGCGAGAGCTGCGTGGCATTCAACGAGCAGCGTTCGTACAACATCATAGAGCTTGATGCAGCATCGAACAACAGCGTTGAGGACATCCGCAACCTGTGCGACCAGGTGCGCATCCCGCCACAGATTGGACAGTACAAGGTTTTCATCATCGACGAGGTTCACATGCTGTCGTCATCGGCTTTCAATGCCTTTCTGAAGACACTCGAAGAGCCGCCGGCACACGCCATCTTCATTCTCGCCACAACCGAGAAGCACAAGATTCTGCCAACAATCCTGAGCCGATGCCAGATTTACGACTTCAACAGAATGTCTGTTCAGGGCATAGTGAACCATCTGACAAAGGTGGCAGAAAAAGAAGGCATCGAGGCTGAACCCGAGGCTCTGGGCATCATTGCACAGAAAGCCGACGGCGGTATGCGCGACGCACTGTCAATCTTCGACCAGACGGTAAGTTTCACGCAGGGGCATCTCACTTACGACAATGTAATCAAGAACCTCAACGTTCTTGACTACGACTATTTCTTCAAGCTAACCGACCTCGCCCTCGAAAACAAGATTGGCGAGACGATGCTTCTCTTCAACGAGATTCTGGCGAAAGGCTTTCAGGGCGACCACTTCATAAACGGATACGCATCGCACATGCGCGACCTCTTGGTAAGCAAGGACGAGGCAACCATCAGACTTCTCGAGGTTGGCGACAAGATTAAGGAACAGTACAAGGAGCAGGCAAAGAAATGCAGCGCCGGATTCCTGTACAAAGCCATAAAACTCTGTAACGAATGCGGACTGAACTATCGCGTAAGCAAAAACCAGCGACTGCTTGTCGAGCTAACGCTGATAGAGGTGGCACAGATAACCCAGCCCGATGATGCCGTAGGCTCGGGGCGTGGCCCTAAGAAGATTATCAAACCCATAAAAGAGTTCAGAGTAAAGGTCGATGTCGTGTCGACCGTTGCTGCCGGAACTCACAGCGCGCCACAAGCCGCACCAGCAAGCACGCCGCAGACGCAGGCTCGCAAGATGCCCGAGGGACTGAACACCGCCCAGCCTAAGACGCTGCACCGCGGCAGACCGATGACAATATCGATTACCAATCCGCAGCAGATAAAGACTCAGGCCGACATTGCCGTAGAGAACGCCCGGAAACAGAGCGAACAGAACAACAAGACAATCTCTGCCAACGAGCAGAAACCACTCGACGAAGGCAGTCTGTCGCATTACTGGCGTAACTTCGCAAGCAATATGCTCGGCATAGAAGATGCGGCAACAAAGCAGAGAATGTTCAACTCAACGCTCAAGATTCTCGATGCCAACACCTTCGAGGCGATTGTAGACAACAGCATCGTTCAGGGCTACATCGACAATCTGCGTCCGCAAATAGAGAATTACCTGCGCGGCGTTCTGCAAAACTCGGCTGTGACAATGAAGACGAGGGTGAGCGAACGTCAAGAGGTGAAACGAGCCTTCTCGAATAAAGAAAAATTCGACATGATGGTAAAGGAAAACCCAGCACTGAAGGACCTTCAGGAGATGTTCGGACTGACATTTGCATAAAAAATATGAAAAAAGACCGTGTCAAGAATCAAACTTGGCACGGTCTTTGTTTGGTACAACATGACAAACGAATTTTCAAACTAAAAAAATATATTATGCAGAAAGGTAATATTGGCGTTACAACCGAGAACATCTTCCCGGTCATCAAGAAATTCTTATATAGCGATCACGAAATCTTCCTTCGCGAAATTGTATCAAACGCAGTAGATGCAACACAGAAACTGAAGACTCTGGCTGCAAAAGGCGAGTTTAACGGCGAACTGGGCGACCTTACCGTTCATGTTTCGCTCGGCGAGGGCACAATAACCATCAGCGACCGCGGTATCGGTATGACCGAAGAGGAGATTGACAAATACATCAACCAGATTGCATTCTCTGGTGCAACAGACTTCCTCGACAAGTACAAGGACGATGCAAATGCCATCATCGGCCACTTCGGACTCGGCTTCTACTCTTCATTCATGGTCAGCAAGAAGGTAGAAATCATTACAAAGAGCTGGAAAGAAGGCAGCAAGGCTGTAAAATGGAGCTGCGACGGCTCGCCTGAATTCACCCTCGAAGAGGCAGACAAGAGCGAGCGCGGTACA
>JBGUGY010000026.1:0-2189 GCA_045111775.1 Bacteroidaceae bacterium
TCCTGAACGAAGGTCGCCCTCGTCTTATAACCGACATCGAGCCGTTGGCAAAGGGCGTAATCGACATCTTCCTGCCCGGCAACTACGGAGCAGATGCCTTGGCTAACCTGATGGCTGGCGATGCCAACTTCTCGGCAAAGATGCCTTACACCTATCCGCGCGAAATCAACTCGCTCAATACATACGATTACAAGGCAAGCGAGGAGGTTGGAACGATGTCGGGCGCATATAATTACGACGCAAAGGTATCGTTGCTGTGGCCTTTCGGCTACGGATTGTCATACACAAAGTACGAGTACAGCAATCTGAAGGTCGACAAGTCTACGTTCAATTCTGACGATGTCCTGACCGTTACCGTCGATGTTAAGAATGTCGGCAACGTAGCCGGAAAAGAGCCTGTGCTGATGTATTCGTCAGACTTGGTTGCGTCAATCGTGCCAGACAACAAGCGTCTGCGTTGTTTCACAAAAGTCGGTTTGAAGGCTGGCGAAAGCAAGACCGTAACATTCAGTCTGCCTGCGCGCGAGCTGGCTTTCGTCGGAGCAGACGGCAAATGGATTCTCGAGGAGGGCGATTTCGTAATCAAAATCGGAGACCAGACTCAGAAAATCCAATGCACCACAACAAAAGTATGGAACGAACCTAATATCTGATACTTTCTTGAAAATTCATAGAGAAATCCCGACGTCGGACTAAGCAACAGCCGATGCCGGGATTTTCGTTTTAAAAAAAAGTAGCCTTTGCAATAAAAGACTACTTATGCTATTTCTGTTAGGACAGACGTTTCCTTCGGGATGCCTTCGGGATTCGTTCGGGTTTTCTGCGTCTCCCTATGCTTTGCTTGTTAAGACTCAGTTAAGACTTTCTCCGAATCGTTCTCGAACCTTCTCAGTACCTTTCCTGTACCTTTCGGCTTGCTTGGATGTATCTTCCCTCTATCTACCTTCTTCCTACCTTCTTTCTACCTTCTTCCTTCCCGCTATTTTGTATTTCCAAAAAGAACACTTCGTGTCGTAATTGTCCTTTAAAAACTCAGCAATTATGAATTGTTAATTTTGAATTCAGAATTCAGAGTCAATTGATTAAAATTTTCAAAGCGAAAACGAATAGGGCAGAAGCGATTTCATTCCATCCTCGATAATCATCGTACCGTTTTTGCCGTAAAGCATCACACGGATATGCTTGCCGGCTCTTCTCTCTTCCTCCGAGATAACCTGCCGGCAGCTTCCGCAAGGCGAGATAGGCTCATCAATGAAGTCGCCGTCGGTATAAGCCGCGATGGCAATCTCTGTTATCCTGCTCTCCGGGTGGTTTGCCGATGCGCTGAATATGGCGGTTCGCTCGGCACACAATCCCGACGGATATGCCGCATTCTCCTGGTTGGCTCCGCAGACTATCGTTCCGTCGGTAAGTCTTACTGCCGCTCCGACGTTAAATTTTGAATAAGGTGCATAACTACCATTTATTGCATTTTTTGCTGCTGTCAGAAGCTCTTGGTCGGCTTTTTTCAGCTCGTCCCAATCGTAGATGTCAGCATTAAAAACGATACTTTTTTTTCTCATGTTTGTTCTGCTTAATGAATTTATATATACAAAATTAAGAAAAAAAATAAACGATATGCATTATTTTTAATTATTTTTGCAGAATCTATGAAGTTTAACGGTTTTTATGAGACATAAAATACAAATACTATTCCTCGTATTGATATTTACTGGTGTGGCTGTCGCGCAGACAACAAAGAAGAATAGCACATATCAGGAATATATTGACAAATATAAATTCATAGCCGTAAGGCAAATGTACGAATACAATATTCCTGCCAGCATAACCATTGCGCAAGGCTTGTTCGAAAGCGGCGCGGGGCAGTCGAACCTTGCCAAGATGAGCAACAATCATTTTGGCATAAAGTGTGGCGGCGATTGGACGGGCGAGAGCATCACCTACGATGATGACTCAAAGGGTGAATGTTTCAGAAAATATGCTACCGTACTCGAAAGCTACGAAGACCATTCCAAGTTCCTGAAAGGACGTTCGCGCTATGCCAAACTGTTCGACCTAAAGCGTACCGACTACAAAGGATGGGCAAACGGTCTTAAACAATGCGGATATGCTACGAATCCGAAATATGCCTCGATGCTTATAAATCTGATTGAACTCTATGAACTTGACAAACTCGACCATATAGAATC
>JBGUGY010000027.1:0-11087 GCA_045111775.1 Bacteroidaceae bacterium
AGGATACGATGTGATAGAACTAGACAGCGGTTTCCTTGCATGGGAAAAAGCAGGAAAGCCTATAGTGAAGTAAAATTCGCCATAGGCTTTTCTTTTTTCCTTATTCGATCTTAGAATTGAAGTCGTCGAGATAGTTTTCTGAAATCGGAATCAACTCGTCGCCTATTTTTATGCGGTTGTGCTCAATGCTCTCAATCTGGCTTATTGCCACGATGTACGAGCGGTGCACACGGCAAAACTGATTCTGCGGAAGCTTCTCCTCTATCGCCTTCATGGTTGAGAGGGCAATGACTGGGCGACCGCCCGATGCCAGATGAATACGCACATAATCCTTCATTCCGCTGATGAAAAGAATGTCGTCGAGATTCACGCGAACCTGACGGTAATCGCTCTTTACAAAGATGAAGTTGCGCTGCGACTCCTGCGCTGCTGCCGACATTTCGCTGAGTTTCTCCAACTGTTCAAAACATTCCTTACCTTTTGTTACAGCCTTCAGAAAAGCCGTGTAGTTTATCGGCTTCAGAAGATAGTCGAGGGCGTTAACCTCGTAACTGTCCAAAGCGTATTCGCGGAAAGCTGTTGTGAAGATGATTCTCGTCTTTCCGCTTACGAGCCTCGACAGCTCAAGCCCCGTTATTCCAGGCATGTTTATGTCGAGAAAAAGCAGATGAACATCGTCGTTTATTGCCCCAACCGCCTCCATCGGGTCGAGAAACGATGCCTGAAGCTGCGTGAATGGAGTTTTCTCGATGAAATTCTTCAGAAGCTTTATTGCCAGCGGCTCATCGTCGACGATAATGCAGTTTAGTGTCATATCTTCTTCTGGTTAAAGAGTTTTATTGATGCCCTATATTTTCCGTCGCCAGTCTGTCCGTAAGTATATTCGTAACAGCCGGGATAGATTATGTCGAGTCGTTTCTTCAGATTCGATATTCCCACTCCGCCCTTGTGAGCGTTGTTTACCTCGCTGTCTTTTAGCAGAGTGTTGGTAACGACGAAGGTGATGGCTGAATCTTCTTCAGAAACATCGATGCCTATCGACGAGTTCACCTTGCTGCTTGCGCCGTATTTAAAGGCATTCTCGACAATCGAGATATAGAGCATCGGAGCAATCTTGCATTGCATGTTCGCGACATTCACGCTTACGTTTACCGAAAGCGTAGACTCGTCGTAGCGCAACTTCATCAAATCAACATAATTCATTATGAAGTCGATTTCCTTCTTCAACTCAACCTTCGGGCTCGTTGTGTCGTAGATGACGTAACGGAGCATGTCGCTAAGCTTGCTGATTGAGAGCTGAGTGGCATCGGTATCGAACGCCGAGAGCGAAGAGATATTGTTGAGCGTATTGAACAGAAAATGCGGATTGAGCTGGCTTTTCAGCTGCTCAAGTTCGGCCTGAATCTGAAAGTTACGGCGTTCGAGCACTTCTTTCTTCAGTTCGATGTTTGCCTGCAACGCCCTGAATCCGACGGCAACAAAGACAACGAGAATATTCGACAACAGTTTGATTAGCACCACAATAAGTCCCGTTCCGTCAAAAACGAATTTCCAGCCCATCTTGCTGTTTATGTACGAAACAAGACATTCGGAAACCAAGAAGACGGCAAACGTGATGGCAAAGAACTTGGCATACTTCCGGCACATGAAATAGCGCGGAACGGTGATGTCGTAAGCCACGCAGAACGTGAGTATCGTCATCAGATTCGTGCTGTAATAGAACCGCGAGTTGTAAAAGGCTGCAACAAACCGCTCTGCCGTAGGAGCGCCGTCGCCGAACACTCCTATGAGCGGTGCTGCAAGGATTACGAGAATAAATACGAATCCCAGAATCTGCTGTCCTTTAGTTGTCTTTAAAATTGTGTATTCATCCATACAGATAATTTGTTTGGCACACAAATATACACTTTTTTACTTGAATACGCTGTTTATTCCGCTGTCTTTTACTTCTTTAATGTCCTCGTTGCTTATTCTTGAGGTATTGCTGCTCTTTGGCTTCAGATTTCCAAGGCGAATATTTGCCGTGAAGATAACCGAGCGCATGTTTACTCGCACATCAGAAATGCTGCTGAAGTCTGCACCGCGAGTCTCGTCCTTAATCTTCATTACCGATGCAAACGGATTTATCGTGTTTACCGACAAGTTAACCCTGTCCTTGCAAAGCGACTTGCTAAGGTTCAGACCATGAACGCTGATTGCCGGACTCTTTCCCTGCAACTTGAACTCTGGCGTGTTTGTAAAGCAGAAGAGGCTCAGCTTCAGTTTCCACCACAAGTCCTGCTGAACGTTTGCCATGAGCGAACCTTGCCATCCGCTGTTCGAATAGCCCAGAACATCGCTTCGGAGGTCGGCATAACTAACCGAGCCGTTAATCATTGCCTTTGTCTTTGGCGTTAGAGTAACGCTACAGAAGAGGTTGAGCGATGTGTTGCGCTTCTTGGCGATGTTGCCGTAGGTTGTATGCATTACGTCGTTCTCGCTGAACGAATATTTCTCGATACTGTTGTTCTGGAAGTTGTGGCGGAGCGACGCGTTTATCATCACCTTCTGGCTGAACATTCCGTAAGAAAGCTGAATGTTGTGAATCTTCTCAGCCTCCAGATTAGGATTTCCGTACTCGAGCATCGTAGGATTCTGAGTGTTTACATAGGGATTGAGCAGAGAGATGCCCGGACGGCTTATTCGCATGTTGTACGAAAGTCCGAGGTTCTGCATGTTCTTCAGATTCAGACCGAATGTAACGGTTGGAACAACATTGTCGTATCCGATAGAGAAATCGTTCTCCGTGCCTGTAATCTTCTGACTTGTATGCTCGTATCTCACTCCAGCCTTCGAACTGAACATCTTGTAATTGTAGCCGTAACTTGCGTAGAGTGCACCAATGTCGTTGGCGTTGCGATAATTCAGAAGCGATGTGTTACTTGTGTTTCGGCGGAAGATGTACTTCGCTCCCGTTTCGAGTCGCATTGAAGATGAAAGCGGCAGATTATAATCGGCCTGAAGCGTATTCTCGACCATGTTGCTGCGGTTTGTCTCGCTATATGCAGGCATGTACGAAACCGAATATTCACTCTCGCTCTCGGTGCGCGTTGGCTGACTGCTCAAGCGATAAGCAAGCATCAGACTATGTCCGTTTCCGCCACGGAAATTATGCTTGAAGTCGGCTCCGGCAAAGAAATTATTATTGCGAGTGCGATTGTTGCTGTGAGTTGAATAGTTTGAGTTCTGCGCGCCACTGATATCTGTCAAGGCATCGCTCCAAGTGTGCTGAGGAGTGAACGAAACGCCGCCGTTTACAGAAAACGAGTTGAGCGAATCAACATCAACGCTGATGTCGGTATTGGCATTTATCGAGTTTGTCCAGCCCTTTGTAAGCGATTTGAAAGTCTGCTTTGTGGCTGTTGCCATATTGTCGTACTGATTTTCGATCTCAATTTTAGGCTGAATAAGATAATTGTCGCCTACGTTGAGCGAAACCGTAACCTTCTTCTTCTGGATTGTCGAATATACTCCGCCGCCGTTTACGCGGTTTCCGCCTATGGCATAGATGTTAGCCAGATAGCCCTCCATGCTACTGTCGGTAAGCATCGTTATGTTAAGGATTCCGCCAGTTCCCTCGGCATCGTACTTTGCACCCGGATTTGTAACGACTTCGATATTCTTAACCACAGATGCCGGCATTGCCTTCAGAATCGTGCTCGGGTTCGAACTAATCATGGCATTCGGCTTGCCGTTTACATAAACTTTGAAACTGCTGCTTCCGTTTACCTTGATGTTATCCTGACCGTCTACCGTAACCATCGGAACTTTGCGGAGCATGTCGAGCACGTTGTTTGTCTTGGCATCCGAATCGTCCTTCACGCTATAGGTAATCTTGTCCGACTCGACCTTTACGATGCGCTTCTGTGCCACGACCTCAACGTTCTTTAGCGTGTCTTGCATAGCTGCCCACGAGTTTTCGAGCGAATCGAGCTGATGCTCTGTCATGTAACTTTGTGCAAAGGTTCTGTTTGCCGATAGCAGCGAAACAGTAATCAATCCTAAAAAAATCTTCTTATTCATATTTATTTCTTTTTTTATTTTTTGCAAAAATAATCTATGCTGTTTCATCATTAAAATATTTTCGACCAAAGGGGATTTTCGTTCGACAAAAATTCGCCTTTGCATCAATGCCGTTTGGTTTTACACAGAAAAATCCGCCGGAAAAGCAATTATTTCCGACGGATTTTTCTTATAATGATGTACGATAATCAATTACTTGTTGAAGTACTTCTTTCCGTTGATTACGACAATACCTTTAGTGTCTGGAGCAACCTTTACACCGTGAAGATTGTAAGCCTCAGAAGACTTAACATCGGCAGAAACGGCAGAAACACCTGTTGCCTCGGCAGCCTTTATAGATAGAAGGTAGATTGTTCCCTTCTTTGATGAAATGCCGCTAACGATACCTTCGATGTCGTAAAGCTGACCTTCCTTAGTAAACTCGCTCTCGGCTGGCAATTCAACTGTACCAACATTGTTAAGAGCAACAACCTCGTCGCCCTTGTAGATTGAATACTTCTTGTTATCAACCTTCAGAGAAACGCCAGAAATCTTAACAAGGTCGAAGATGTGCTGACAATCAATAACCTCGGCAAGAGTTGCCTCTACAGGCTCGGCAGGAATTTCTGATTTTGCAATCTGCAATGCTGAAACATCAGTAAAGGTTGCATCTGCCTTAGACTCGATAAACTCAGGCATCTTGTTGTAAGACTCTGCACAGCCCTTTATTGTTCCGCTGAGAATTGCGTTAGTCTCAACCTTGTTCTTCAATCCTGACATCTTGTAAAGTTCGATGCACATGCCATTCTCGCGCAAGAAAATCAAGTCGCCAACAGCAAACAGAACCTTAGCATTGTTTAATGTCAAAGTTGAATAATCCTGATAAACAGTTCCTGTCTTGTCTGAATTCCACTCAATAAGACTTGCAACAGTGAATGGAGAAACCTTGTTTACATCAAAACTTGAAACAAAGCTTGACTTCTCGCCCTTAACTGCGATAGCCTTGATTGTAGTAGTCTCAGAAACCTCAAAATCACCGACATATTTCAGGCTTGATGTTGTAGGCTCAGTTCCATCGATTGTGTAGTAGATGGTTGTGCCCTCGTCACCAGTCATAGAAACTCGGGTTGAAGTCTCGAACACCTTTGATGTTGCAGAGATTACAGGCTCGTTAACCTTACTTTCGTCAACCTCGTAGAAAACGATTTTCTGAATCTGCGCATTATGTGCACTTAAAACCTTATAAATATAAGCCGTATTTGCTGCCTGATATTCAGGCTTTATATTAAACACGGCAGTAATATTACCACCTGTTACCTTAGTACTTGCATCCTTGTCGCCAGCAAGGATATTAGCCTCCAAACTTTTAGAAGCGTCTACAGCACCGACAACCTCAATTCGTTCTACCTTGAAATCCATAGCAGGGAGTTCTATGGTAGAACCCTTCTTACCGATAAACAAAGCTGTACCGCCTGAGATATAATAGGCATTGTTTGCAGCAGTCAACTTTATGGTATAGGTTCCATCAGTAAAAGTACCACTTTTAACTCCATCTGCCGATTTTGCAGGTAGTTTCCAAACCTTAGCACCATCGGTAAAATCCAATGTAACAACCTTCTGAGCACTTACGGCAGAGCACATCAGCAATGCTGCAAATGCAAAAAACGAACGTAGAAAATGTCTCATGAATAAAAAATTTTAGTTAATTATTATTTTCAGATTATTTATGTAAGTCTGATTTATCACTCAACTTCGAGAACCGACTTTGCAACCCAGCGTCCGCTCTTTCCCATCTGGAAATCGGGAACATCCTTGCCATCGGCATCTTTTACATAAAGCGGCTCGGTAAAGTAAGTGTGCGAATGTCCGCCAACAACATAGTCGATGTAATGTGTCTCTGGAATAAACTCTTTATTGTCTGAACCAAGAATGTCCCAGCCAAGATGAGAAATGCAGATGATGACATCGCACTTCTTTACATCGTGCAGATATTTTGTAACCTTGTTAACAGCCTCCGACGGTTTGATATACTTTGCATTTCCATAATTTACATGCGAAACAAGTCCTTCGAGACGAGGGCTTACTCCTGTGATGCCAATCTTCTTGCCGCCACGCTTAACGATGATGTATGGCTTCACGATATTCTTAAGGCAAGTCTGGCTGAAATCGTAGTTGCAGCATACAACCTTGAACTTTGCCATCTTGAAGAGACGAGCCATATTGTCGAGTCCGAAGTCGAACTCATGATTGCCGATTCCGCAGGCATCGTACTTCATCATGTTCATGAGTTTAACCTCAACCTCGCCCTTAAACTCGCTGTAATAGATTGAGCCTTGAGAGAAGTCTCCGTCGTCGAGCAGAAGCATGTCGGGATACTGTTTGCGCTGCTCGCGGATGAACTTGACACGACGCAGATATCCGCCTTTGTCAGCCATATCGCTCTGCAGATTGGCATTCAGCGGCTCTACGCAACTGTGCGTATCGTTTGTATGAAAGATAACAATCTCAGTTTTCTTCTGCGCAAAAGCCGAAACAGCCGTGCACAGAAGCATTATTGTAAGAAAACGTCTCATCATCATTCTACTAATTTACATCTGCCGTCCTTTGCGGCGCTAATCTTACGTCCTTCGGAATGAAGACGCTTAATGTAATTGAGGATAACTTCGCGTGCAAGCACGTTCTTTATTTCTTTCTTTATCGACTTCTTGAAATGTTCCAGATAGTCGTTGCCCTCTGCCATGTAGTCGGTTGTGCAGATTACATATTCCTTGTTCAAATCAACAGGCTCGCCGTTGATAGTTGCCTTTCGCAACTTTTTGTCGCGAGTGATTTCGAGGCGTACGTTTCGACTCTGACATTCGCCGCCAGTGAATGCTATATCCTCGAAGAGTCCAACGACATCGCTTCCCTTCAACGTTACGAAGGCTACGAGATTGTTGAACGGTGCAAGAGCCAAGATGTCGCCGTTTCTCACAACGCCTTCAGGAATGTCGGCACGGTTTCCGCCCATGTTAAGGATTACAAAATCGGCTTTCTGACCGTAGCGTTCGCTCTCGTCAAAAAAAGTATCAGCCATAAAGTTTCCGAGCGCACTCTCAGGACGAAGGTCTACGCCGCTCTTCATGAATGTCTCACTGTATCCGACGACAGGCAGAAGAATGCTGTCGACCCTCTGCTTGTACGGAGCCAAGAAAGCTACAGCATCGGCATCGGGATTCTTGTCGTACTCGTTTGTTATTTCATATCGCGCTGCGCTCTTCAGTCTTACCTTGCTCTGCGCAAGGACATCGGAGCACGGAACGAGCACCAATGAGGCAAGAGTCAGATATGTTAATATTTTTTTATTCATTTATCAAATATTTTTTCGTTTCAGCAAAATTCTCTCAATGTAATGACACATAAGGTTTATCGCCCTCTTGTTGTGTCCGCCCTGCGGAATGATGATGTCGGCATTCTGCTTTGTAGGCTCAACAAATTCCTGATGCATAGGCTTCAGGACTGCTTCGTATCGCTGCAAGACCATCTCGACGGTTCTGCCACGCTCAACAATGTCGCGCTGAATAACGCGTATCAGACGGTCGTCGGCATCGGCATCGACGAAGATTTTCAAGTCCATCAGGTCGCGCATCTCCTTGTTGTACAGAGCAAGGATTCCCTCGACTATGATAACTTCTTTTGGCTCAACGTGTACCGTTTCAGGCAGACGGTTACTTTCGATATACGAATAGGTAGGTTGTTCTATCGCCTTTCCGTTTTTCAAGTCGCTTATCTGCTTAGAGAACAGTTCCCAGTCGAATGCGCTCGGATGGTCGAAGTTTAGCTTCCGGCGCTCATCCATCGTAAGATGCGTTGTATCGTTATAATACGAATCCTGACTGATTAGTGCCACCTCGTCCTTAGGCAAACGCTCTACTATCTTGCGTGCCACTGTGGTTTTGCCACTGCCCGTACCACCTGCAATTCCAATAATAATCATGCTACTACCTTTAGTTATAATAAAAACCTTAACTGCAAAATTAGCAAAAATTTCTGTTGTGAGAAAAATATTTTGCCATTTCTTCAAAATGTGTTATCTTCGCGCCAATATTAAGCAAAAACCAAACATAATTTTAGAATAAATGAAAGAATTAGCTTTAAAGTACGGATGTAATCCTAACCAAAAGCCATCACGCATTTATATGGAAGAAGGCGAACTTCCTATCGAAGTTCTTAGTGGAAAACCGGGCTACATCAACTTTTTGGACGCTCTCAACAGCTGGCAGTTGGTAAAGGAACTGAAAGAAGCGACAGGGCTACCAGCCGCAGCGTCGTTCAAGCACGTTTCGCCAGCCGGCGCAGCAGTTGGACTGCCAATGAACGACACCCTGAAGAAAATCTACTGGGTTGAAGACGCTCCGCTGCCCCTTACTCCAATAGCAACGGCATACGCCAGAGCACGCGGCGCCGACAGAATGTCTTCTTACGGAGATTTCATCGCACTAAGCGACACTTGCGACGAGGCTACGGCAATGCTCATCAAACGCGAAGTATCAGACGGAGTTATCGCTCCAGACTTTACACCTAAGGCTCTTGAAATTCTAAAAGAAAAACGCAAAGGCACATACAACGTAATTAAAATAGACCCTACATACGTTCCTAATCCTATTGAGCGCAAGCAGTGTTTCGGCGTTACCTTCGAGCAGGGCAGAAACGAGATTAAACTTAACGGCGACGAACTTTTCGCCAACATTCCAACCGACAACAAGAACTTTACTGACGAGGCTAAGCGCGATCTTATGATTGCCCTCATCACACTGAAGTACACTCAGAGTAACTCTGTATGCTACGTTAAGGACGGACAGGCAATCGGCATCGGAGCCGGTCAGCAGAGTCGTATCCACTGTACTCGTCTTGCTGGAAACAAGGCTGATATCTGGTGGCTTCGCCAGCATCCAAAGGTTCTGAATCTGCCATTCGTTCCGAACATCCGCAGAGCAGACCGCGACAACACTATCGACATATACATCAGCGAGGATCACGACGATGTTTTGGCAGATGGCGTATGGCAGCAGTTCTTTACCGAGAAGCCTGAGGTTCTGACAAGAGAGGAGAAGAAAGAATGGATTGCAAAGAATACAAACGTTGCTTTGGGTTCTGACGCATTCTTCCCATTCGGCGACAACATCGAGAGAGCACACAAGAGCGGTGTTCAGTATGTTGCACAGGCTGGCGGTTCTGTTCGCGACGACCATGTTATCGAGACTTGCAACAAGTACGGCATAGCAATGGCATTCACAGGCATCCGCTTGTTCCACCATTGATTTCTTTCTTCGGAAAACGACAAAATACAATTGCAGCGGACTTTCTCACGAGAGTCCGCTGCTTTTTTCCGTAAAATCTAATTAAGATATAAATAGTATTTAAATTATTCCGTCATTCTCGAAGCCAAAAGGCAGTAATTAAGACCAGAGCAGTCGTCTGATGGTTCCCAAGCCTTCTTGCTTTCATTCCAGCAAAACATCTCGCTGCTCTGAAGCGTTTTGCCGTCGTTATCGGTTGTGTAGGCGTACTTGCTAACCGGACAACTCTTTCCGTTACGCATACATTTCTGCAACTCTATCGTAACGGTGCTGCCATCGTAAGAATAAAGGAACTTTTTAGACAACTTCCAATCTTTCTTATACGAATCCCACTCGCTTACTCTCATGGTATCAGTCTTGCCACAAGCATTGTAGCTGTACTCATATCTGAACTTCGGAGTAAGAAGCTGATTACTCTCGGTATAGATGTATCTTGTTGAAAGTCTGCCATCAACAACCTCGTCGTTGTGATAGAACTTGTCCAAATCAGAAGCCATAGCACTTGCCGTGCAACCAAACATGCAGATAAGCGCAACTGCCAAAACCTTCACTCTAAAAATTCTTGTCTTCATAATTGTATTTCGTTTTTTGTTAATAAAATCTTTTTCTTAGCACTCAACTGGCGTATTAGTTAAGTATCACACCGCAAAAGTATATATTAATTTCAGATCACAAAACAAATTAACATATTTTAACATTTAAAATTACGATATTTTCGAAAATATACATCTTATACATATTATATTAAGAGCAAACATTACACACAACACAACATACTGATTTTAAGACTATTTACTAACACAATAAGTATTTTTACAAGAATAATTTGGAAGAATAAAATATTATACTTACTTTTGCAGTGTACTACAATAGTATAACACAATAAAATAACTCAATACTTAAAAGAAAACATAATGAGAAATGATTTTTTAAGCGTAAGTTCGGTAACATACGGATACAGCAACAAGCAAAATGTATTCAACGATTTCTCTCTGAACTTTGACGAGGGCAACATCATCGGGCTGCTCGGTAAGAACGGAACAGGCAAGAGTACCCTACTCTATCTGCTCTGCGGACTTCTTCATGCCCAGAAAGGCGAAGTAATCTTCAAGAACAGAAATGTTAAGGAGCGAAATCCAGAAACACTTCAGGACATCTTCATTGTGCCCGAAGAATTCAGCATGCCAGATACTACTCTGAACAAATATATAAAACTCCTCTCTCCATTTTACCCTAACTTTAGTTACGACGACATGAAGAGCACAATGGACAAATTCGAACTCGACATGAGCCTAAACCTGAAAGAACTTTCTATGGGCATGAAGAAGAAAGTGTTCATGTGCTTCGCACTCGCCACAAACACCTCTCTCCTACTGATGGACGAACCAACGAACGGACTCGACATTCCGTCGAAAAGCCAATTCCGAAAGGTCATTGCATCAAGTATGAGCGACAATCGTTCAATAATCATCTCAACGCATCAAGTCAAGGACATCGACATTTTGCTCGACAAGGTCGTAATTCTCGACAACAACGACATCTTGCTAAACCAGAGTGTTGCCGACATAACCGAGAAACTGTATTTTGCCGAGACAGGCATAAACGACGATTTGTCCGACGCAATTTTTACTCAGCCTTCGATGGCTGGTTGCAGCGCTGTGTTCAGAAACATCGAAAACATCGAAAGTACAATGAACCTCGAAACGC
>JBGUGY010000028.1:0-3833 GCA_045111775.1 Bacteroidaceae bacterium
GAGCCAAACTCGATACCGAGAATGGCTTTACCTGATTGTATCAACTCCTTTGCATCCATAGTTTAGCAGAGTGCTTTGTTAAGCATATAGTAAACCTCGTTTGTGCGAAGCTCCTTCTTGAAGTTCTCGATTGTTGTATCCTTGTTGATGCTGATACACTCTATGCCAAGAATCTCGGCGAAGTCAGCCCAGTACTCTGCGTCGATAGCGTCTGAGAATGCGCTGTGGTGAGTACCGCCGGCAAGAATCCATGCGCCTGCGCCAATCTCGAATGTAGGCTGTGGAACCCAGAGAGCAGATGCAACAGGAAGCTTTGGCATTGGCTTTGGCTCGATGCACTCAACATCCTGAGTGATGAGACGGAAGCGGTTGCCAAGGTCAACAACTGTAGCCTTTGTACCTGCGCCAGTCTTTGATGTGAACACAAGACGTGCAGTCTGCTGCTTGCGGATACCGATGCCAAGGAAGTGAACCTCCAACTTTGGCTTGTCGGTAGCGATAAGCGGAGTAACCTCGAGCATGTGGCTCTGAAGGATTGATGTCTGACCGTTAGCGAAGTTAAGGGTGTAGTCCTCGAGGAATGAGCAGCCTGTTGACATGCCCTGATTCATAACCCAGAGTGAACGGTACAGGCAAGCTGTCTTCCAGTCGCCCTCGGCACCGAAGCCGATACCCTCTGCCATCAGACGCTGTGATGCAAGACCCGGAATCTGGTCGAATCCGCAGAAGTTAGGGTCGTTGATGTCGGCATCGCCAAGGTCGTCGAAGTTAGTAGTGAAGGCAGTTGCGTTCTCATCCTTCAGCACGCGGCGGATAGCGATTTCAGCCTTGGCAGCGTTTCTTACCTTCTCCCAGTAAACCTCTTCGCCAGACTCGTCAATCTTTATTGTGTATTCTTTCTTGTACTCCTCAACAAGAGCGTCAACCTCGGCATCTGTTACCTTCTTGAAGTAATCCATCAACGAAGATACAGGATAGTAGTCAACATGATAGCCAAGACGCTGCTCAAACTCAACGCGGTCGCCATCGGTTACGGCAACGTTGTTCATGTTAAGACCGAACATCAGACAACGAACGTCGTGAGCATCGGCAACGGCAGCACATACGCGAGCCCAAACGGCAATCTTCTTCTGTGCCTCTTCGCTCTTCCAGTGGCCTACAACCACCTTGCGTGCGATTCTCATGCGTGTGCAGATGTGTCCGAACTCGATATCGCCGTGAGCACTCTGGTTAAGGTTCATGAAGTCCATGTCCATAGTATCCCAAGGAATCTCCTCGTTATACTGAGTGTGGAAGTGAAGCAAAGGCTTCTTCAGCTGCTGAAGTCCCTTAATCCACATTTTAGCAGGAGAGAAGGTGTGCATCCATGTGATGATACCGATACACTTCTCTTCGTTGTTAGCTGCCTTCATTACAGCCTCTACTTCCTTAGAAGAGTTTGCTGTGCCTTTGTAAACAACCTTTACAGGAATGTTTCCTGAGTTGTTAAGACCTTCTACCATCTCCTTAGAGTGTGCGTCTACAGCTACTACTGCGTCACCTCCATAAAGCAACTGTGCACCAGTTACCCACCAAATTTCAAAATTGTCAAATGCCATGTTCTTGTTTCAATTAACAATTGACAATTGACAGTTGACAATGTTTTGTCTAAGCAATCCATGCCGCTTATCAGTTATCAATTGTATGTTGTTAATACTAAAAATTATTATCTTTCACAGGCTGAACCCTTTTCTTCATTGTCTTTACAATCGATATCAAGAGTTTGTTCAACTCTCTACAATCGGCTATAATGCTATCGTATTGCGACTCTTCGATATAGTCGGACTGAAAGAGAAGTTCGAGCCAATATTCAGTTTCGTTTGCTTCCTTTAGGGCGATATTCATTTTATGGATAAAGTCGGCATCACTCTGCGCATGTTCGGCTTCTCGGACATTTGCTCCAATACTTGTACCAGAGCGCAACACCTGTTTGCTCAGTACAAACTCTGATTTCTGCTCCCGCAAGTATTGGTACATTCTGATAATCCTAAGCGCAAAAGCAAAGCTCTTGTCCTTGATAATATTATCGCTCATGTTTTTTCAATTAGCAATTGGCAGTTATCCCAAGAAACATTGTCAATTATGAATTGTCAACTGTCAATTGTGAATTGTCAATTATGAATTCAATTTACTTCTTCTTTTGTCCGTAATAAGCATTAGGGCCGTGCTTGCGCATGTAATGCTTCTCTACGAGAAGAGGATTCATTGTTGTCTGCGGATTAACGGAGAACGAGATGAACGCCATCTTGGCGCACTGCTCCATTACCTTGGCATTGTACACCGCGTTTGACGGATTCTTGCCCCACGAGAACGGACCGTGATTCTTTACAAGCACCGCTGGAGTGTGGTCTGGGTTGATGCCCAGCTCCTCGAACTTGCGGACGATTACCTTACCCGTCTCCAACTCATACTCTGGCATCTCAGACTCAACCATTGCATCGGTGCAAGGAATATCCTTGTAGAAATAGTCGGCATGAGTTGTACCGATGTTAGGGATAGACTTGCCTGCCTGTGCCCACGCAGTAGCGTATGTTGAGTGAGTGTGAACAACACCGCCGATGTTTGGGAACTTGCGGTAAAGTTCGAGATGCGTTGGAGTGTCTGACGATGGATTCAAGTCACCCTCAACAACCTTTCCTGTCTGAAGGTCAACGACAACCATGTCTGATGCCTTCATCACATCGTAGTCTACACCGCTTGGCTTTATAACCACAAGTCCTTTTTCACGGTCAATACCCGAAGCGTTGCCCCAAGTATATATCACCAAGCCCTGTTCTACCAACTCCATGTTGGCTCTGAACACTTTTTCCTTTAAATCTTCTAACATTTGCTTTAAAATATGTATAACTAATAGCCGAAAACAAAGTTATAAAAACAATGTCGCCGACTATTAGTTACAAAAAATTTAATATTTAAAATCTAATCTTTTACTTACCAGAAATAATAGTAGAATGCAGCAGTAATTGCAAGAATGATGACTGTGTGAATAACATCCCACTTGTTCCAGCTCTTACGAGTTGCCAGAATCTGCTCCTCGGTTGAAGTGCCGAATACCAAGCCCTTGATTTTCTCTTCTGAAGGAGCCTCGGTACACAAGCTGACAACAATCACAACGATGATACAGAACAACAGCATCCATCCGCAGAAGAACAACCAGTTAAGGTCGTAGAACAGATACTTGAATGTGCTGTCGGCAGCATCCTGCACATTGCTGTAGTAAACCTTCGCCCCAAGACGAGTAAGACCAACAACCATACCTGAAATCAATCCCCACATACCGCCAAGGGCTGAAGTTCTCTTCCAAGCAATACCGAGCAGGAAGGCTGCTGCGATACCAGGAGCAAGAACACTCTGAACATCCTGCAAGTAAGTATAGAGCACATCGCCCACGCTACGCATAACAGGAATCCAAAGGATACCGAGGACAACGATAACAACTGTTGCAATCTGACCGATGACAACGAGCTTCTTCTCAGGAGTCTCAGGCTTGAAACGCTTGTAGAAGTCGATTGTAAACAACATTGCAGATGAGTTGAACAATGACGCCAAAGAACTCATCAAGGCTGCAAGGATACCGCAAACAACCAAGCCCTTAACGCCAGCAGGAAGCAACTTTGCAACCAACGTAGGGAATGCAGCATCGGCATTGTGTGCGCCGCTTGCAAGCATTGGCAAGAAGCCGCCAGTCTTCTGATGCAAAGCGAATGCAATCATACCCGGGATAAGGAACAAGAACACAGGAAGAAGCTTGAGGTATGCACCGAAGATTGTACCACGGCGAGCCTCAGTCTCGT
>JBGUGY010000029.1:0-9182 GCA_045111775.1 Bacteroidaceae bacterium
TTGATTTTCGTAAGTTTAGAAATGATGACTTGTTTTTGCAAGGCATAAAGAGAATTGAGAATGCGTATGATAAAGGGTATACTCTTGCGCTTATGTGTAGTGAGAAAGATCCTATGAATTGTCATAGATTTTTTTTGATAAGCAGAAAATTAGAGGAACTGTTTGGCGAATGGCTTGAAGTTGAGCATATTGTGGAAGATAAAGGAGAAATTACAACTATTACGAATAAGGTATTGGAAAAGGAACTGACGGACGTAATTTTAAAGAAAAAAGAGGTGTTGAATCTAAACCTTTTTCAGCAAGATATGTTTACTGGAGAGTCTCCGATAAATAATTATTATGGAGAAACAAAACAAGAAAAAGAATATGACTTTTGTGACAGATATTGGAATCTGATGCATGGATGGAAGAAAGATAGCAGTAATAATTATAATAAAATAGAAGATTATGATTAACTTATTTAACATTGGTTTTACTCAGAAAACAGCCGAGGAATTCTTTGGCATATTGAGAAAAAAAAAGATCAACTGTTTGGTCGATGTTCGTTTAAATCCAAATGGACAATTGTCACGATTTGCTTTTGAAAAGGATTTGCCTTTTTTCTTGGAGAATTTGGTTGATGGGTGTAAATATGTGCATAGGGTAGATTTAGCACCGAAGAAAGAACTTTTGAAGGAAGTTCGTACCAAAGGTACTGCAATGAATAAGGATTATAAAGTTTTCGAAAAAGCTTTTAATTTTCAGTTGTTATCGGAATCTAAGATCTATAATTTTGTCGAACAGTTCGGCAAATATGAGAATGTCGCTTTGCTATGTTCTGAGCCAACTACAGAGAAGTGTCATAGACGATTGGTTAGTGATATGTTGCTGAAAAAATTTGGCAGCGAGATAAAGTTTGGGGGAAATTTATAATGAAAAAACGGGTTTTACTGTTGGCTGTAAGTTGTAAAAAAGGTGGCTTGTGTCCGGGAGGTCTTGATTTGGATGACCCAAGTAAATGGATTAGAATCGTGAGGGATGATGGGCAAGCTGGCGCTGTTCAAGGTTGTGATATAGACTTTGCACAGCCTTTAGATGTTATAACTTTTGATGGTCACCCAATGCCACAAGGAAAGCAATTAGAGAACTGGGTTGTTGATAATAATTCTTGCAAGAATTTGGGGAAAGCAAAATTAAAAAATGGGAATAATACTGATAATGCAATTCTTGATTGGGCATATTCTCGATATTCGTATCATGGCTTTTGGGGCAACAATTTGGCATATCTCTATAAATCTGAATTTGAAGATGTAAAAGATCCTTCGGAATCAATGTTGAAGGTTTCAAATGTTCGTATTTATAAGAATAGAAATGGACGAGCAAAGATTGATTTTGATTGGAATTGCTCGTATTATAGATTGTGTGGTATATCAATGACAGACCAAGATTTTTATGAACAAATACAAAAGGGGGATGTCACATTTAAACAAGCATATATTGTAATTTCAATCCCCAAGCAGTTGGATTGGGTAAATCCTCAAAGCGGGCAAAAATTGGCATATAAGTTTGTTAGTAGAGTTTATGCCATTTAATAATTTTTATAATCTCCCCTTCATTTCAGACTGTAAAGACTGAAAAGGAGGGGAGTTTGAGGAACTGGCAAGTTGAATCTTCTTTCGCAGAAAGAAAAAATGCCATTTGCTCGAACGTAAAATCGTCCGAAGAAGGGGAGTTTTTCAGATTTTTATTTACCTTTGCCGTATGCTAAGAATTAAGCCAATAGAAAGAATAGGCAAATCTTAGATAATTCAATCTTGTTCAATGTTTGCTCACACAAAACCATAAGTTTTAGTATGAATTCGATTTTAAATATTATGCTATTTCCGAAGAAAAGAAGAACTTTATATTTCTTCATTGCTGTTATACTTTCTGTAAACTCTCTTGTTTGCAGCGGACAGAATTCAAAATGGGTTACGCTTTCTCCTTCTGTGCAAAACAAGATTGTGCAGAATTATGTGAATGCCCTTGATTCGTTTGCACAGGCAATGCCTGTTATTGGCAACGATACAGAATCAACATGGGCTGCAGATACTGTGCACATAATGGCGCAACGGGTAAAGAAAGGCAAAAACTCGTTCTTGAGAAATATGGCAGACATCTACCAGATGCAAAACTATATAGGGTATGGAATGGCATATTTTAATGCTATTGTTGGAGCAGCTAATGATTCATCCGGTCTTTGTAACTATACATTGCACAGAATACTTGCCGTTGGAGATTCTTTGCATCGTGGGGTAATTGCCGATGACTTTAAAAATATGAATAAGTGGAACCATCTGCAATTCGAATCGATCTTGAACATGAGTCTCTTCCATAAATTATCCCTAATGAACTTTTATCCTCAGAGTGAAGATAACGATTTTGCATATTGTGCATGGAATGTTATTGTTATGGATTCTATCAACAAAAATAGAATATTTACGGATAAGGAAATGTTTCAGGTGGCATCCGTCATAGAGTCTGTGTCTTTTTTCAAGATGATAGTACCGTTAATTACGATGCTCGACGGAACTTCTGGACTTGCGGAAAAGAAAAAGGATTATGTCGTAGAGGTTGCGCACTATTTCGATTCAAAGTCAATGCCGGTGTATGCCTGCCTTTACGACGGGAAAAAGCCTAAATTGCTCGGAGATAAAGAGTTTGAGGCCTATATGCTGAAGTCTACGAGGTATAAAACCGAACTGCTGAGAATTGCGACTCAGGAAATGCTTGCAATTAAGGTTAATTCATCTTCTGAATCAAAATGATGTGGTTAAATATGTTTTGTGTGGATGAATATTCCATACTGTCGGATTATTATGTATCTTTATTTGGATTGTTAAAGTCGAAAATTTTACCGCAAAAGCAAAAAGTCAAAAGCAGAGCCGATGCTTCGTTTTGATTTACAACGGCTTTGTCTGCGAAAAACGCGAATTTATAAGTAAAAATGAAGGAAGGCGCTTTCATTTTGAAAGACTGTAAAAAATATAGCAAGATATTTGTCGTTATGTTTTTCTGTTTTTAATAGAATTGTTATATTTGCCGTGTTAAAATCTAACTTAAGCGATTTCTTATGAAAAATAATAAATATTTCAAGTGCTTTTTATTCGTAATTCTGATGTTAACTTCGTCTGTTGCCGGTGCTCGCAACTTGTGGAAGGGCAAAATGGTGCTTCAGAACTGGAACGACCATATTGTGCTTCTTAGCGGTGCTCTGAAGAATATTTCGTTCGGCGACAAAATCACTGTTACCATTACCGATGTGACAGGAACGGGCGGTGTTGACGACTATCCGATTGTGGTCGTAAAGACATCAACGAAGTTTAAGAACATTGATGATTGGCCGCTTATTGCAACCACGCTCAACGGATTGCTTAACGGCAAGACGGAACTCGAATTCTACGTTACATACGACATTCTGGATATGCTCCGCAAGTACGGACTGATTGTTCAGGGAGCATACTGCACGATAACCTCGGTTGATGTCGTCTCTACCAAATATTCGCACGACGGCGACTATTCTGATGCCATCTGGATGGGCAACGTTCCTTTTCAGTACTGGGCAAACTATGTTTTGGTTCCAAACCTTCAGTGGCAGTTGTCGGGCGCAAAGGCTGGCGACGTAATGCGCATAAAGTACGAGATTACGGCAGCAGACGATGCTCCGGGCATAAAACTTGGCTATCTGTCGCAAAAAGACTGGTCGTGGATTGATTTCGGAAAGTTTGTAAGGGACTCTATCCCAGCAGATAAGAAAGGTTATATAGACATTCCGCTTACAGATGAGTTTATGGATGTGTGGGGACATTACGACAAGTGCCACAGCGCACTAATCAGAGGCAGAAATGTAAACATAACCACTATTTTGCTGTACGACAAGAACGGAAAGGAACTGCGCAGAAAGAAGAATCTTAAAATCGTGGAGGCAACGTACGACAATCTTTAACAGCTTTTCGATTTAATTTTATTTAAGGATATTATTTTTGTTATTCGGAAAGTTTAGGTTATTTTTGCCACAGATTTTTTCAGGTATTGAATAGAATTTTGTTATGACGATTTATTATACAAGAAAAGAGGAGTTATGGAATACATGGTCGCATGCCGCAGGCATAATGCTTGGCGTGTGCATTGGCAGCATATTCTTGACAATGTGCTGTATGGTCGATTCGGGCAGTTGGGTTAAGTGGGGCATCTCGCTCTATCTCTTCGGAATGCTCGGTTCGTACATCTCATCAACCATATACCACGCCCTTCCGCCTTGCAACAAGTGGAAGGAGCAGTTACGCAAGTGGGATCATGCAGCAATCTACTGGCACATTGCCGGAAGCTATTCTCCGCTCACGCTCATTGCCATGCGTCAGGAGAGTTATTGGGGCATCGGACTCTTCATTTTTATTTGGGCTTGTGCGCTGATTGGCACGATAATGAGTTTTGCTCGTCTGAAGGAACACAGCAATCTGGAGACGATAAGCTTCATTGCCATGGGAATCAGTGTTTTGGTTGCCTTCAAGCCATTGCTCGATGCCACTGATATTGTTGCCGTTTCGTGGATTATTGCCGAAGGAGTTTTCTTCATTACCGGTGCAATATTTTACAGTTTCCGCCGCATTTATATGCATTCTGTTTTCCATTTCTTTGTGCTTGCAGGCTCAATCTGCCATATCGTTGCGGTTTGGGATGTTCTGCTGAGAGAACTTGGAATCTGATAAATATTCAAGATAAAAAAGAAAATGCTTGTCTGACATCACGTCGGGCAAGCATTTTTTGTTAAATAATCCAAATCAAACAGTGCATATGATGTTATTTCTTCTCCTTTTCGAGATACAAACCGTTGACATCATTTAGGAACAGACTGCGCTTGTCGTTGTAGAACTTAACGAAGTCGTTGGCACTAATTTGTCCGGGATAAGGTGCAAAGAAGTGATTTTCCTTGTTGTGAGCGTTGCGCCAAACCACAACGTAGGCAATGTTGTGCTTGTCTATGACCGGTGCGAGAGTCTTTGTCCACCAGTTTTCATAAGGGATTGACTCGTAGCCAGTTTCGGTAAGGGCGGCAACCTTGTTGTGAGCCTTTGCAACCTTGCATACCATTCCGAGGTTTTTGTCGAGCATTCCGGCATAGGTGTTGAGCGAAGAGTCGTTAGGCTCGCCAAAGCAATAGCAGTCGAGTCCCATAATGTCGATTATGTCATCGCCCGGATAACGCTCCAAGTATTTCTTTTCGTCGCCGTCGCTCTCGATTCCCGGAGAGTAGGCATAGAGCACGTTTACTATTCCGTTTGAGCGGATATAGTCAACGGTCATCTTCCACAAATCCTTGTATTGCTGTGTTGTGCACAAATCCTGTCCCCACCAGAACCAGCTTCCTGTATGCTCGTGATATGGGCGGAAGATAACCGGCACTTTCACTCCGTAAGGCGTTTGCAGAGTTTTTATAAAGCCAACAAGTTTGCTGAGATATTCCATGTATAGTTCGTGCTTGCTTCCGCCTTCGAGAATCGAAGCCACCACGCCTTTGTCCTTCACGTCCCATGTATCTCCGCCAGTCAGAGGGTTGCGCAGATGCCAGCTAAGGGTTACAACGCCGCCGTGGCTGTAGTGATTCCATATCTCTTCTCTGATGCGCCTGAACGGAACGCCGTCGAGATTGCAGCTGTCGCCCAGCTCAATGCCGCCGAGGTCGAAACTGAGCATTGCCGGATAGTCGTCGCATACGCTCTTTACGTCTGAGCGTGCGCTGTCGCCCTCCCAGCCAATGCCGTAGACCGTGTCGTCGTGATGTCCGAACATATATGCCGAGTCGGCAAGGCTTGTGAGGTTCTGAAGCAGATTCTCGGTGCGCTGCGTGCGACCGCTGTCAGCCATAGGGTCGTCGGCTTTCTTGTTGCCAGAGCACGACAGGAGCGCAAGGGAAATGAATGCCGCGAAAATGTGTCTTGTTTTCATTTTGGTATAAATTAAAAATCTGTTCCCGTATGATTTTGGGAAATTGTTCTGTTGCAAATATACTTCAAAAACGGTGTGAAAATAAGTGCTTATTTATCATTTTTAATTCGGATTCGAGCAATCGTACACAAAAAAGCAAACCGCCTCGCACAGAGCGAAACGGCTTGCCACTTATTTTTGTACAGAAGTTATGTTATGCAAAAGCAACGGTTAGTCCTGCCATCACGATAGATACCATCGACATCAGTTTTATGAGGATGTTAAGCGACGGACCGCTCGTATCCTTGAACGGGTCGCCCACGGTGTCGCCCACGACAGTTGCCTTGTGGCATGCCGAGCCTTTTCCGCCAAAGTTGCCTTCCTCAACCATCTTCTTGGCATTGTCCCATGCACCGCCGGCATTAGCCATGAATACGGCAAGAGTAAAGCCCGATGTCAGTCCGCCCACGAGTAGTCCCATCACTCCGGCAACGCCGAGAACCAGTCCCACGACGATAGGGATGATGATGGCAAGAAGCGATGGGAAAATCATCTCCTTCTGTGCGCTTCGAGTTGATATTTCCACGCATCTGCCATAGTCGGGTGTTGCCTCACCTTCGAGAATGCCCTTTATCTCGTGGAACTGACGGCGCACTTCCTCAACCATCGACTGTGCCGCACGTCCCACTGCGCCCATTGTAAGACCGCAGAACAGGAAGGCTGCCATTCCGCCGATGAATGCGCCTACAAGAACCTTCGGATTCATCAGGTTTACTTGGAAGAAATTCATGAAATCGACCATGTTTGCTGTCTCTGGGTTGAAGATGTTTCCGGCAGCGTCGGCAAACTGCTGTCCTTGCTCAACGGCGCGAACCATCGCAATCTTAATCTCCTCGACATACGATGCCAGAAGAGCCAGCGCAGTAAGTGCAGCCGAACCGATGGCAAATCCCTTTCCGGTGGCAGCCGTAGTGTTTCCAAGCGCGTCGAGTGCGTCGGTGCGCTTTCTCACGTCAGGCTCAAGCTCGCTCATCTCGGCATTTCCTCCGGCATTATCGGCAATAGGGCCGTAGGCATCGGTTGCAAGTGTGATGCCTAGGGTCGACAACATTCCAACGGCGGCAATACCGATGCCGTAAAGACCGTGCGACAGCGACTGTGCCGACATCGAAAGGTCGAACCCGTTGGCGCAGAGGTAACTCAGAATGATGGCTACCGATATTGTAACTACCGGAATCATAGTAGAAATCATTCCTGTTCCGATTCCCTTGATTATGACGGTTGCAGCACCTGTCTCGGATGAGGCTGCGATATCTTGAGTAGGCTTGTAAGAATGAGATGTGTAGTATTCTGTTCCCTGTCCGATGATTACGCCGGCAACCAGTCCGGTGATGACAGAGAACGATGTGCCCAGCCAGTTTTCGAGGTCGAGCAGGTAGAGAATGGCGAATGTTGCAATGGCAATAAGCACTGCACTCACGTTAGTGCCGAGAGAGAGCGATTTGAGCAAGTCCTTCATCGTTGCGCCCTCTTTTGTGCGCACCAGATAGATGCCGATGAGTGAAAGGAAGATTCCGACAGATGCGATAATCATCGGGGCGATGACGGCTCTCATCTGCATATCAGGATTCATGGCAAATGCCGTTGCGCCAAGAGCCGCGGTAGATAGGATAGAGCCGCAGTAGCTCTCGTACAAGTCGGCACCCATTCCGGCAACATCGCCCACATTGTCGCCCACGTTGTCGGCAATGGTTGCAGGGTTGCGAGGGTCGTCTTCCGGAATGTCCTGCTCAACCTTTCCCACAAGGTCTGCGCCCACATCGGCAGCCTTGGTGTATATTCCGCCGCCCACGCGCGCAAACAGAGCCTGTGTAGATGCTCCCATTCCGAACGTAAGCATTGTTGTTGTTATGGTTATGAGGGCGATGCTGCCCTCGGTATAGAATGCGCTGAGAATCAAGAACCAGATGGCGATGTCGAGAAGTCCGAGACCCACAACAACCAGTCCCATCACAGCTCCCGAGCGGAAGGCTATGCGCAGACCTTGGTTAAGTCCCTTGCGCGCGCCGTTTGCCGTTCTGCCCGATGCGTAGGTAGCCGTCTTCATTCCGAAGAAGCCGGCAAGTCCGCTGAACAGACCTCCCGTAAGGAATGCGAACGGAACCCAAGGGTTCTGAACGTGCAGTACGTATGCCATGAAAGCGAAGATTACTGCCAATACGATAAACACGATTGTTACAATGCGATACTGCTGTTTCAGATAAGCCATTGCGCCACGGCGCACATGTCCGGCAATTTCTCGCATTCGGGGTGTTCCCTCATCTTCCTTCATCATCTGGCGGAAGAATACCCATGCCATGCTCAGTGCTAAGACCGACGCAATTGGCACAATCCAAAATACGTTGGGGATGTTCATAAGTATTAAAGTTTTTAAAGTAATTAAGTGTTATAGTTATTTTATCAGAGAATAATAATTGCAAAAATATAATTTTCTGTGAAACTTGCAATTTTATTCGTATTTATTTCATCTTTGTGCCAGAAAATCATCGTCTTTGTGCCACACATTGGTTCTTTTCAGAAACGCATTTTATTGCCAGCAGATAATACGGATGCCGAGATTACATGGCGGAGACGACAAATATAATCCCTAAACTCACGAATTTATACGCGAATTCTGGATATATTATACATTTCTTACTTATGTAACGCATAGTTTGTTGTATTCGAAAGATATCATAGAGATGATTATCTGTGTATTACACTCATTATAGACGCTGAAGGCGTCTCCGCTTAGTAACCGTAGGTCGGAACGACCTGCGGAATAGGAGTCGTTTACAACAAGCACTCTGAAAGAGTGCCCCATCTGTCGCAATGGGCGACCGCTTTCAGGGTCGATTATATTTGTGTCATTTCTGTCCGCAGATCCTACGGATGCTGCGGTTACTGAGAGGTGACGCTTTCAGCGTCATTATAAATTATCAGTTCCTAATATCGGAAGAGGGAGTTGCTTATCCCTAAACTATCGTATTTATACAGGTTGTGAGAGACCTCTATTAACGTATAGGCAAAATCCTTTTGCAATTAGGGGAAATCTTTTTGTTGCGGAGTTTTCCTCGGCTACTTTTGCACCATAACAATTAGACAAACAATAAAAACTTTTCAGGTATGAAAACATTTGCATACATCGCTACAGTTGCTTTAGTAAGCATGGTAGGCATAGGAACAGCAAACGCCAAGAG
>JBGUGY010000030.1:0-2831 GCA_045111775.1 Bacteroidaceae bacterium
AGCCTAACGGTGGCGTAAGCATCGACAAATATGTAGGCGATTTCGTTCACGAGCAGGTAGATAACTTCCTTCACAAGAATCCAGATATTGCCGAGGTTCTGATTCAGAAGATTTCGGAATCGGAAAAGGAGCGCAAGGCTATGGCTGGCGTGGCTAAGATTGCACGCGAGAGAGCCAAGAAAGCCAATCTGCACAACCGCAAGCTGCGCGACTGCCGCGTTCACCTGAACGATGCAAAAGGCGACCTTCTCGAAGAAAGCGCAATCTTCATCACCGAGGGCGATTCTGCCAGCGGAAGCATCACCAAGAGCCGCGACCCTAACACACAGGCAGTATTCAGCCTTCGCGGAAAACCGCTGAACTGCTACGGTCTGACAAAAAAAGTGGTATACGAGAACGAGGAGTTCAACCTTCTTCAGGCTGCGCTCAATATCGAAGACGGTCTTGAAGGACTGAGATACAACAAGGTTATCGTGGCAACCGATGCCGATGTAGACGGAATGCACATCCGTCTGCTAATGATTACGTTCTTCCTTCAGTTCTTCCCAGAGCTGATAAAGAAAGGTCATGTGTTCATTCTTCAGACTCCGCTCTTCCGCGTAAGAAACAAGAAGAGCAAGATAAAGAAGGCTAACATGCCAAAACTCGAGGCAAAACTCAAGGGCAAGGAAGAAGAGAAGAAAGGCAGAAAGAAAGAGAACGAGTTCATCACGCTCTACTGCTACTCTAACGAGGAAAGAGCCGAAGCCATCGAACTTCTCGGACCAGACCCGGAGATAACCCGATTCAAAGGTCTGGGAGAGATTTCGTCGGACGAGTTCAAGAACTTCATCGGTCCCGACATCAGACTCGAACCGGTTTCGCTGCACAAGAGCGACCAAGTTCAGGAACTGCTCGAATACTACATGGGCAAGAACACGTCGGAAAGACAGAACTTCATCATCGACAACCTCGTTATAGAGGAAGACCGTCCTGAAGAGGAACTGCTCTCGGAAGGCGAGAAATTCTAACAAAAACAATCCGAAGAAACCGAATGAAAAGAGCTATCTTCCCCGGAACATTCGATCCGTTTACCATAGGGCACGCATCCATCGTGAAGCGTGCCATAACCTTTATCGACGAGCTCGTAATAGGCATAGGATACAACGAGAACAAAAGAACGATGTTCTCGATCGAAGAAAGGGAGAAAACGCTTCGCGAACTGTACAAGAACGAGCCAAGGGTTAAAATAGCGTCGTACAACGACCTTACCGTCGATTTTGCACGGCGAATGGGCGCACAGTTCATAATCCGAGGCATAAGATGCGTAAAAGACTTTGAATATGAAGAAACCATTGCCGACATAAACCGCAAGCTGGCAGGAATAGAGACAATTCTGCTCTTTACCGAGCCGGAACTTACAAGCGTAAGCTCGAGCGTGGTAAGAGAACTTATAAGCTTCGGCAAGGACGTGAGCGCGTTCCTGCCACAACCCGATAATAAAGAATGAGAAAGATAATAATTGCACTACTAATGCTTGCCACCAATACCATGATGGCACAGCAGACTCAGATAATAACGAACGACCGCAACGCCACGAACATGCGCAAGTTGCAGATTGCCGAATATCTGATTAACCACATGTATGTTGACAAGGTTGACGAGACAAAGCTCGTTGAGGATGCCATAAAGGGAATGCTCAACCAACTCGACCCTCACTCAACCTACGCCACTCCCGAGGAAGTAAAGAGGTTCAACGAACCGCTGAAAGGCTCGTTCGACGGAATCGGCGTTCAGTTTAACATGGCAGAAGACACTCTGCTCGTAATACAGACCGTAAGCAAAGGTCCTTCGGAGAAAGTGGGCATCCTTCCCGGAGACCGCATCGTGATGGTGAACGACACAGCCATCGCCGGCGTTAAAATGCCGAAAGAAGACATTATGAAGCGCCTGCGAGGTCCTCGCGGAACAAAGGTAAAAATCGGCATCGTGCGCCGCGGAGTAAGCGGAATTGCTGATTTCATCGTAACACGCGCTCAGATTCCTGTAACAACCGTAGATGCCTATTACATGATTACTCCGGAAATAGGATATCTAAAGTTCGGCAGCTTCGGACTCGAAACGATAAAGGAGGTTCACAACGCTCTCACCGCCCTCTCAAAAAAGGGAATGAAGAAACTGATTATAGACCTTCAGGGCAACGGCGGAGGCTTCCTGAACGCTGCAGTAGACATAACAAACGAGTTCCTTGCCAAGGACGAAATGATTGTCTACACGCACGGAAGAGCCGTCAGAAACGAGAGTTTCAAGGCTAACGGCGAGGGCAAGTATCAGAAGATTCCGCTCGTGGTGCTGGTAGATGAATATTCGGCCTCAGCAGCCGAGATTCTGACAGGCGCAATACAAGACCACGACCGCGGCTTGGTTGTAGGCCGCAGAACCTTCGGAAAAGGACTTGTACAGCGTCCTATCGACCTTCCCGACGGCTCAATGATTCGTCTTACCGTGGCACACTACTACACGCCTTCGGGACGATGCATCCAGAAGCCTTACGAGAAGGGTAACAGCGAGGATTATCACAAGGACATCATACACCGCTTTAACAAGGGCGAATTTACGAACATCGACAGCATCCATCTTGTAGACAGTCTGAAGTTCACAACGCTCAAACAAAAGCGCACGGTATATGGCGGCGGCGGAATAATGCCTGACTATTTCATTCCTCTCGACACAATGAAATATGCCCGATATCACCGTGAGGTGGCAGCACACAGCGTTCTGTACAACGTGGTTCTTCAGTACATCGACAAGAACCGTAAGTCGATGAACAGCAAATATCCAAACTTCAAGGC
>JBGUGY010000031.1:0-6190 GCA_045111775.1 Bacteroidaceae bacterium
GGAACTCGACACCAAACGCCCCGACATGGTGGTGCTTGTGAACGGTTTGCCGCTGGTGGTAATAGAACTGAAATCGCCAAGCCGTGAAGAGACCGATGCCAGCGAGGCATATCTGCAACTCAGGAACTATCAGAAGTTCGTACCTTCGCTATTTATATATAATGCCTTTAACGTGATGAGCGACATGGCTCTTACGAAGATAGGCACGGTAACAGCCAAGGAAGACCGCTACATGGAGTGGAAACAGCCTACGGGCGAGGTGGCAGACTATGACACAGCCTTCAAGTCGGTATTCGAGCCAAAGGTGTTTCTTAACCTGCTGAAGAACTATATGCTCTTTGACGTGCGCGAAGGCAGCTATGCCAAGATACTGGCAGGCTACCACCAGTATTATGCCGTGGAGAAAGCCGCCGTGAGGACGGAAGAAGCCGTGAGGGGCGACGGCAAGATAGGCGTGTTCTGGCATACGCAAGGCTCGGGCAAGAGCCTGTCGATGGTATTCCTGGCACATCACCCCAAGGTGCAGCAGATGAACCCCACCATAGTGGTGATAACAGACCGCAACGACCTTGACGAACAACTGTACGGACAGTTCTCGCGTACCGTTGACTTTCTGCGCCAGCGTGCGGTACAATGCACCAGCAGAAATGCCGAAGGCGACGACACATCGCTCAAAGCCATGCTGAAGAACCGCAACTCGGGCGGCATAATCTTTACCACCATGCAGAAGTTTGACGACTGGGACGGACCGCTGTCAGACCGCAAGAACATAATAGTAATGACCGATGAGGCCCACCGCGGGCAGTATGGCATGGAAGAGAAGATAGACACCGAAGGCAACGTGCATATAGGTGCGGCACGCAAGATACGCAACTCGCTTCCACACGCCTCGTACATAGGCTTTACGGGTACTCCGATATCAGACAAAGACAGGGACACTCGCGAGGTATTCGGCGACGACATAGACGTGTATGACATGACGCAGGCCGTGAATGACGGAGCCACACGCCCCGTATATTACGAAAGCCGCGTGATAAAACTGAAACTGAATGATGAGATACTTGCACAGATAGACGCCGAGTATGACAGGCTGAGAGAAGAAGGAGCATCGGAAGCCGACCTTGAGGAGAACAAGAAGGAGATGTCGCACATGGACGCGCTCCTTGGCAACGATGCCACAATCAACGACCTCGTGGCCGACATAGTAGGGCACTATGAGCGAAACCGCCAGTATGTATGCTGCGGCAAGGCTATGATAGTGGCATACTCGCGCCCGATAGCCATGAAGATATACAAGCGCATACTTGAGTTGCGCCCCGACTGGACGGAGAAGGTGAAGGTGGTGATGACCAGCGGCAACCAAGACCCGGAAGAATGGGCAGACATAATAGGCGGCAAGGCATACAAGAAAGAGCTTGCCAAGAAATTCAAGGACGAGGACGACCCGATGAAGATAGCCATAGTGGTGGACATGTGGCTTACGGGCTTCGACGTGCCGTCGCTTGCCACGATGTATGTGTATAAGCCGATGAAAGACCACAACCTGATGCAGGCCATAGCCCGTGTGAACAGAGTGTTCCCCGAGAAGGCAGGCGGCTTGATTGTAGACTATGTGGGCATAGCGGCAGCCCTGAAGGAAGCCATGAAACGCTATACCAAGCGCGACCGCGACAACTACGGCAACAACGACATAAAAGAAAGGGCTTACTCGGAACTGAAGGAGAAACTGGAGATATGCCGCGACCTGCTGCATGGCTACGACTACGGCAAGTTGCTGTCTGGGCAAACATTGGCTGCAATGGGCAAAGAAAGCAAACTGTCTTTGGCACAATGTTTCCATCATGGAAGTCCGGCAGAGCGCGCCCAGCTGATAAAAGGTGCGGTAAACTATATGATAGCCCCCGAGAAGGCTGATGCCTGCAAAGGCTTTATAAAGAACGCCTCGCTGCTTAGGCAGGCTGTAACCCTTTGCCGTTCGCTCCTTGTCGAAGAAGAACGCTTTGAGGTGAGTTTCATGGAGTCGGTACGCATACTTATTATCCGATTGCAGAACCCCGGCAAGATAACAAAGAAAGAGATAAACAAGCGTATAGCAACACTTATAGAACAAAGCGTGCAGAGCGACGGCGTTGTGAACCTCTTTGACGAGAAGGCAGAGTTCTCGCTCTTTGACGAGAAGTTTATGGAAGAGGTGAAGAAGATGAAAGAGAAGAACCTTGCCGCCAAACTGCTTGAAGACCTGCTGCGCGGCCGTGTGCGCGCTATGATACGCTCGAATATTGTTACCGGCGAACTGTTCAGCGACAGGTTCAGCGAGACACTAAACCGCTATGTAAACGGTATGATTACCAACGAAGAGGTGATACAGGAGTTGCTGAAACTGGCAAAGGAGATGATGGATGCCGAACAGCAGGGCAACGACCTTGGCCTGACAAAAGAGGAAAAGGCCTTCTATGATGCCCTTACACGTCCGCAGGCTGTAAAAGACTTTTACTCGAACGACCAGTTGGTTGCCATGACAAAGGAACTGACCGATATGCTGAGAAGAAACCGTACCATTGACTGGAACCGCAGGGAGGCAGAACGTGCCAACATGCGCCGACTGGTTAAGCGACTGCTGAAACAATACAAGTATCCGCCAGAAGAAACCGAGGGTGCCATGAACATAGTTCTGAAACAATGCGAACAATGGGCTGAGAATATATATTGATTTATTATAATTAAAATAACACACAGTATGGACAGGAAATCTTTCTTTTGGGGCGTTGCGACTGGAGTGGTTGTGACGATAGCGGTTTTCTTTATCATAGGGCTGATAAGCAACAGCTCAGACCCTGTAAAGTATTTTGAAAACCCCGTTAGTTATGAGAACAAGACGGAAACCTCGTTTAAGGTGTTGCAGGTTATGGAGTATGCAGCCTTGGCGCGTGAAGAGTCGGATGTATATGGCAGTCATGCGTATTATCTTGGCAATACCGTTTTGATTCTGGGCGAGAACTTTTATAGCGAGCAGATTGTTACTGTTGTTAATCCGGTGAGGGTTGGCACATACAGCTATACCAACAGAGCCGGTATTCCGATGACGGTTCCGGTAATAGACGGAGAGATGAGATAGCCCGATTGCGTATCAGCCTGCTTGGGGCAGGCAAACCAAAGGCAGGTGGAGGGGGCGTGCGCGATATGAGCGGCGTGTGGTTAGGAGTTGAAGAAGTCGTCGATGACTGTTCGCCATGCCTGCTTTTTTGATGCGTTGTGCACCTGAGCCAGCAGAACGCCAATCTTTCGGAGTGCAAAATATTGCTCCAGAGCCTGTTCGGGCAGCGTGTTACCCTCGTTTCCTGTTGCTGAATGTCTGTATCCGTAAACCTTTCCGCAGAAGTATGCCAACTGCGATGCCGCCCCTTTGTTTCCAATCTGCACCCATCGGAGAGAGTTGCCGCAGATGGTCATCAGTCCCTTGTCGAGTGCTTTCTGAAAGTATGTAAGAGCCCTTTTGGTACAAAGGATGGGCGGCAGCCCCCACGGCGTATCTTGTGCCGGAGGGTTGGAGCCTTGTGCCGATGTGTAGATGCATACATTCTGGTTGTCATGTATGTCCATCATCTTCCCGATCGTTACATTACAGTTCTCGAAGTTAATCTTAACCTTGTTCATAAGTTCAGTTTCCGATGTTTACGTTAGAGTTTCCGTGAATGTCGTTTACCCTTTCGATGTTGATGCTCTGCTCCGACTTTCTTTTTCGTGCCATGCGCAGCCTGCCGAGCTCCTTGTCGTATATGTTGCCAAGCCTTGTGTTAGTCTCGGCAAGTGCAATCTCGACATGCTGTATGCCCTCGGCGTTGAGTGTTACGGCTGAGTCGACAATAGCCGAAACGACCTCCTCGTCGCCGATGTGATGCTGGCCGTTGCCGATGTTCAAGAGCTCGTACGAAAGAAGGTTGGCTTGTTTGCCTTCGGCATATTTCTGCATTTCCTTTTTGTTTGCTAGTTGCAGCAGTTCGTTAAATCCGTCGAACTCTTGGCAGAAGGGCAGCAGCGCCCTTGCTGCAGGCTCGGCGTGTGCGTTGGTTTTTCTGACGGCGCACAGCTTGATGAAAGCCAGCGACGTGATTAGGAAGATGGTGTTGTCGTCGTTAATCTGTTCTTTCAGTTCGTTTATCTCGAGCATGATGCACTCCGGGTCGGTAAGTTCGTATTCGAGCAAGAAGCCTGCGAGATTGTCGGCCGTGGCAAAGAGTTCTTCGGCAGGAAGTGCAGGCTTCATGCTCCTTACGGCCTCGTGCGTGATAATGAACACAAAGTCTTTGTACAGTTTCAGCCTTGCCATCCTCTTCTGTTTCTCGTCGTGTAGTTGTACTATCATGCCGCTCCCTCCTTTTCTTCCTTTCTGTCGTCGGGTTCGGTCTTCATGTTGTTTACAAACCTGAGCAGTTCGTTCTCGGCGGTAATCAAGGCCTTGCGTGCTTCTTCCTCGTCGGTGATGTTGTATTTGCCGAAGATTGTGTTGAGGTGAGCCGTGTCGAACTCGTTGGTGATTATGCTGTCGCCCTCTTCGCAGTTGTCAATAAAGCAGGTGAAGCGTGCTCCGTCGGTAGTTATTATTTCGATGCTTCCGCCTGTGTTCGCCTGAAACTTTACCAGATTGCGTATGAAGACGCTCGACTTGTCTACCTCGATGAACGTCTTGTCGTCGGGCGGGTTTAGTTCGAGCACCGAGCGGTATTTCTTTCGGCTTTCCTCTTCGTTGAGCTTAATGGCAAAGTCCATAATGCGCTGGTCTTCGAGGTCTTCTCCGCTGAAAGTCTCGGGCAGTTTGCCGTCGCTTATGTTAAACCGAATCTTAGCCGTGTTGAACTGCCTCATGTTCCACGCCTTGTAGAAGTCGCGCGGATAGTATTGCGGATGCAACTCTATGCCTATGTGGAAGTTCTGCCTCATGTTACGGTCGAGCACCTGTTGCAGAATTTTCTTCAGCGAGTCGGTAGAACTGAACGACTCTTTCTTTTTCTGAATGGCTATGCGCCTGCAGTTTGCGCGGTTGTCGATGATAACGAAGCATGGCGGTTCGTGCAGCACATCTACGGTTCTGAAGTTTTGTACCACCTCCTTTGTTTTTTCGTTGGCAATCTGCATAACGATGATGTCGTTGTTTAGAGACAGGTGGCGTACGTTGTGCTTGTAGGTCTTGCATGTCTGCTCGTTGCCAAGTGTGAACTCTATGCTTCTGTCTGTTTGCAGCAGGGAGCCGAGGTGCTTTTGCCTCTGTGCCCAGACTGTTTCGGCAAACATGTCGTCTTTGAGATATTTCAGGTAATATTGTGCGAATTTCGCCATGATAAATCTTTGGTGTTTGTTTAGCAGAAAATTTAATATACAGGCAAATGTAGTAATAGAAAATGAAAATAGGAGCATAATATACAGAAAATGTTGTCTCGTGAATAAATATTAAGTGCGGGGCGATTGCCTTTTTTTAAATTGACAATTGACAGTTGACAATTGACAATGTCTGAGTTGAGAGTTGAGAGTTGAGAGTTGAAAATTGAAAAGGGGGTAATTCAGAATTCAAAATTCAGAATTCAGAATGTTTTTAGTTGAAAGTTGAAAGTTGAAATTTTTTGGGGAGTTGACAATTGAAAAAACAAGCGGCAGAAAGCTTTTCTTGTGCCTTCTGCCGCCTTACTTGTTTATCTGTCTTTTTGCCTTAATATTCCATAGCAGCCGGAAGCTCCTTTGCCTGAGCCACCATCTTCTCGACCTCGGCAACGGCTGGGACGCGCTGAACAAGATGCTTCTGCGCATTAACATCCTCTAACTTGGCGTGAAGGTTGGCAGGAACGCGATGCTGCAACTCCTTTACGGTATCTACGCCGGCAGCCTCGAGCAACTCGGAGAACTGAGGACCAACGCCGTTGATGCGCATAAGGTCGGTATGGTTTGTCCAAGTAAGAATCAACTTAGGCGAGATGCCTGTCTCTTCGGCCAGAGCCTTGCGTCCGGCTGGCTTGGCGCACTTAGCCAGCAAATCGTCGGTTGTCTTGATGCCTGCTGCAATTAACTTCTCGGCATAAACTTCGCCTACGCCTTCGATTTCTACAATCTTGTAATTCATAATCTTAAATTTTAGTAATTTGTATTAAAAGTATGTTGTTGTGGCAAAAATAGCAAACTATCTATAAAAACAATAAAAAAT
>JBGUGY010000032.1:0-23167 GCA_045111775.1 Bacteroidaceae bacterium
TACTCCTACCCAATATCTTGTCTTGGCAGGAGTAGTAATGGTACTCGCCCTTGTCTTCTCAAAGAAAGCACAGAATGTTGTAAAAACATCGGTTGACCTCTCACGCCAGGACGAAGGCGACGAGATGTTCGGTTCAAGCGGAGTGGCACGGACATTGGTACGAACGTCGAGGAACATGGCTAACGGCATAATGACGATTGTGCCTGCAAGCACAGCACGTTGGATTGACTCACGCTTTAATGTTGATTCTACAGTTCTGAAAAAAGGCGCAGCCTTTGATGAGATTCGGGCAGCAGTCAACCTTGTGCTTGCAGGCGCACTTGTGGCATTAGGCACATCCCTCAAACTTCCCCTGTCCACAACATACGTCACCTTCATGGTGGCTATGGGAACATCACTTGCCGACCGCGCATGGAGCCGCGAGAGTGCCGTGTTCCGCATCACAGGCGTTCTGTCGGTTATCGGAGGCTGGTTCATCACGGCAGGAGCGGCTTTTACGATTTGCTATCTCATCACAAACCTTATGCACTTTGGCGGTTTCATCGCAATGGGACTTGTTATTCTTCTGGCTATATTCATTCTTGTTCGAAGCAATCTGAGTTTCAGGAAAAACGACAAAAGCCGCGATACCGACGAACTATTTACAGAAATCATGCATTGCAACGACAAAGCCGAGTGTTGGACGTTGCTCCGTAAACATGTAAGTAACACAACAAATAATAACATCCAAATGGTGATAGATAATTTCGAATCGCTTACCAATTCTTTCTTCAACGAGGATTACCGCACGTTAAAGCGAACAACCGTCCAAGTCGAGAACCAGAGAAAGGACATCAAACGCCAGCGCCGTAAACAAATTATTGCAATACGGCGCATAGACTCCATACTCAGTTTAGAGAAAGGCACATGGTACTTTCTTGTCATCAATTCCCTCTCGCAAATGGTATTCTGCCTTAAACGCATGGGCGAGCCATGTAGGGAACACGTCGGAAATAACTTCAGTCCTGTTCCCGATAGTTATGTCAAAGAGTTTCTCGTCTTTCGCGACAAAATCATACACTTGCTAAACCGGACTTTAAATGCCGAAACAACTTATCAAATCCGCGACGACGCAGCCCTACTACAATCAACGCTTTCCGACTACCGCAAGCGCATCATACACGATATTCAGACCAAACAACTAAACATTGAGAGCATGACCGTTTTTCTCAATCTTATACAAGAATCGCAAGAACTACTCAGTTCATTGCGTCATATGATGAGGGGAATGAGTAAGTTTGAAGAATGACAAAACAAAAAAGCGTAAAATACTCATTTTTGTGAAATATTTTACGCTTTTACTTTATTTCTTCTCTTTCGCCTCGAAAGCAAACTTCTTATCGGCGCTACGCTTGACTATTATATTCTCGCTCTGTTTGCTAAGGTTGAAACTGCCCGTCAAATCGGTTCGGGCATCGACAACCATCAGCATCGAGTTGTCTTCGAAACGACGAATCGGAATCTTAACGCTATCGCGCTGCACCACCTTATTGTACAGCAGACTGTCGTTTACATAAACCTTTATCGAGTCGCCCACGAAACCGCTTTGCAGTTCAATCCCGTACGACTCCTGATATTGTTTCACCGCCATTCTTTCGAGGCACATATTCATGAAGATGAACACCACACCAAACACGGCAACAGCCATGAAAGCCACTCCCCACATGAACGAACGGTTAAATCTTGATGCCTTGTTTTGTATCATATCATTTCTTCTTTTCTTTCTTTACAGGAGTTGGAGCCGAAAGAATCTTAGCATACTCGTCTGAGTTCAAGACTCTTATAGCCTCGTTTATCACATTATCGTGCTGGTTTCGCTCAAGGATGCCGCCCTTCTGATAGAACCATCTCAAAGCAAGCTCCTGAGTAATCAGCTCGCAGATGTTCTTCTTGAAGTGGTTGAGGTCGTGCTCCGTATTGTGTGTCAGCTTCTTCTCGAGCGAAGCAAGCTCATCCTTTATATCCTCCGAATAGCCCTCGAACTTGGCAATATCCTTCAGTACCTTCAGCGTCTTCTCGCTCTGGCGGTCGTACTTGAAATCTCCGTCAATCACCTTCTTCTTGAAAACCTCATAATCGGCATCGGTATAGTTTATCTCCTTTGCTGATGCTGGTTTCGGATGAGACGCTACATACTCGTTGGCATAATCGAACAGAATATCGTCGTTTGCCATGTAGTAGATGAGGTTTGGCAGACTGTCGCCAGCCACAACGATGTCGGGCATGATGCCGCCGCCGTCGCGCACCTCACGACCAGCAGCTGTCTTGTATACGGTTGTCAGGCTGTCTGGAATTCTGCCCACCGAGCCGTCCTCGTTTCTGTGCTCATAGTCGATAGCCTGAATACATCTTCCGCTCGGAATGTAATACTTGGCTGTCGTAAGCTTCAGACCGCCGCCGTAAGGAAGGTCGTGAACCACCTGCACAAGTCCCTTGCCGTAAGTACGTGTTCCGATAATTACGGCACGGTCGAGGTCCTGCAACGAGCCCGAAAGAATCTCGCTTGCCGAAGCCGATGCGCTATTCACGAGCACAGCCAAAGGTATCTCGGTATCGAGCGCATCCTTCGTTGTCTTGTAAACCACGCATGACGATTTAACCTTACCCTTGTTCTGCGCAATCATCTTTCCCTTCGGAACAAAAAGGTTTGCTATATCAACCGCCTCAGACTCCAGGCCGCCGCCGTTGTTGCGAAGGTCGATGATAATCTTCTTTGCGCCCTGACTTTTCAGTTCGATAACAGCTCGGCGAACCAATTTAGACAGCCCTTCCTGAGTAAAACTGTTAAGACAAATGTAGCCGATGCCGTCGGCAACCATGTCGTAGCAAGTGAGCGACGGAATCTGAATGTTCTTTCTCGTTATCTTGAATTCGAGTGGCTTGTTAACGCCTGCGCGCTTTACCTTCAGGATGAAACTTGTGTTTGGGTCGCCTCTAAGCTGGTTACTTACTGAAGATATATAGTCAGAAACCGGTTTGTCGCCCTTCTTCGGAATGTCCTTTCCGTCGATTGCCAGAATAACGTCGCCAGCCTTCACGCCAGCCACGAGAGCAGGCATATCTTCGTATGGCTCTGATATTACAGCTCTGTCCTCAGCCTTGTAATAGCGGATTATCGCGCCCATTCCGGCATACTTTCCGGTAACGAACATCTTCAAGTCCTTCGACTCATCCTCCGAGAAGTAGACCGTATAAGGGTCGAGCTCGTTCAACATCCCATTGATTCCGGCGTGGATTATCTTTTCGTTTTTCACCGTATCAACATAATGCATATTCAGCTCTTTCACCACCGAGTTGAATATATCTATATTTTTAGACAACTCAAAATTCTGCTTTTGTGCCTTCATGCCTGCAACCATGCACAGACCGAAGAAAATCAACATATATCTTTTCATACATTATTTAATTTGGTTACAAATATAGCGCAAAAAACAAAAATCAGATACAAAATTGTATTTTTTTTCTGAATTGTTTGGTTATTTAAAAATTTGATATTACTTTTGCACCGCAATTCTGAAACAAACATGCTTCAATAGCTCAGTTGGTTAGAGCACCTGACTGTTAATCAGGGGGTCGTTGGTTCAAGCCCATCTTGAAGCGCACGAAAAGGAATCTGTATCTCGCAGGTTCCTTTTTTCATTTTTCTACGCCTTCGACCTTAAAAGTACCAACCTTAAACTAAACCGTCACAATTTTTGTTAAATAATGCTTAAAAATTTGTCTATTTATATATTTTTTTGTTGTTTTGCATATTACATTAGGGCAAATTGTGCTCTTTTGTAAAAACTATGATGTACATTAATAGTAATCTAAAGAATGAAATTGATGAAGAACGCGTAAATTAGGACGCTAAACGGAACTCTGATTTCAGCTTGTCTGATCACAGCAATGGCCAGCTGTTCGAGCGAAGAGATCACCGGCTCCGTACCAAGCGAAAATGAGCGAACAGTACCTTTGGCACTTAAAGAAGGTTCCTGTGCCAAAATCACGAGAAGCAGCGCCATCATCGACTCTGCCTCTATCAGTTACATTGGAGTAGTGGGTTACGGCTACGCCTTCATCCCCGACAAGAACGACCGAGGAGTATTCTACAAGAGTAACAACAAATGGACTTTGCATCCCGACCTCCTTTCGGAAACGGGAATGACAAAGAACGTGTATCTGTCTAAGAACAGAACCGATTTGTTTGCATACTCTCCTGCCGTAGACTCGGAAAGTAAGCCCGATTTTACGAACATCAACTATGAAAACAAGTCGATAACATACAAGCAGCCGAACGTCATAAGGTTCGACTCTGCTTTCTACAACGGAACAGACTATATGTTCGGTTGCGAATATTTCAGATACAAGCAGGACAAGACACGCACCATTGCCACAGCATACAGCGCACTTGGACAAGACACAGCAAGTTTCATGATGCTGCACTCTCAGGCTGCCATCGTGCTGCGATTCACTCGTGGTTCGTCTTATCGTGACGATAAATTGCTGAAAGGTGAGATTCAGAACATTACCCTCAGCAACGGATACAACAAGAGTTTCATCTGCACCGAAGGCGAAATGCAATTCGACCCTACCCTCGACGACAATACTCGCATCAAGGGCAAGACGTTCGAATCGACCTTGCAATGGCAGAAAGAAGACGGCTCGCCTATCCTAACACTCGACAATCAGGTAGGAAACATCGTTACCTGCATGGCGTTCGTCGCTCCAACCGAAATTAAAAAGGCTGAGTGCGACGAAGAATTGTTCACATCAAGCAACAAGACTAAGGAGTTCGAGAAGGGCGAGGTATACGACCATCTTCTGAAGATTAAGCTCCTCTGCGATAATCAGGAAATGACAGCCTACACAAAAAAGATCCCAAGATGGGAGGCAGGAAAGATATATTTCTACAATATCCGCGTAATTGCCAATGCACTTTGGATTGACAATGTGTATGTTGACGAGTGGCTCAACGGAGATGTCAGCGGAATGACAGGCTCGGGCGAAGGTATAGGAGATGAATTTGAACTGGATTAAACATTTAGGCAGTATGATTAAAAAGATATTTACAGTAGCATTTGTCGTATTGGGAATATGCTCATGCAAGAACGACGACGTTGTTACGCCAGACAGCCCCGAATCCAACAGCTATCTGACAATAGGCAACATCTCGGTTGATGAGAGCAACGACAACACTACGCGAAGCGCAGGAAACGCTTTTACAAGCAGCAAGAGCAACACAGGCTGGAGCGAGGGCGACCAGATGGGTATCTGGTGCATCAACACCGAGCTTGCGCACTTCAAGATTCACTCAGATCTTGCCTGCTCTAATACAATCGCAACATTTACAAATGCAGGATGGGACATCGAGGGAGACCGTCGCAGACTTAACTCTCCTTACCTTGCCGCCATGTTTGCATACTATCCTTATGTAAAGAACTATGCTACTACCGACAAGGAAGTTACGGCCGACTCAATTCCTATCAGAATTGCAGAGCAGCACGATGTAATTTACGGTAGCAACCTGCATAGCGAAGACCCAGAATTGAACCGCGCAATGAACATTGCATACGACTCGGACCTTATCAACGACGAGACCGAAGGCATTCTTTCGAACAGAAACATGCGCGCGGACCTTTATATGCATCACGCATTAGGATTGGTTGAATTCAGAATAAGAAGACGCAACTATTCAGGACTGGGTCACATAGACCGTGCCGAAATTACCGACGAGACTAACCGTTTCGTTAACAACGCGATACTTACCGTTTGGTTCGACTACAACGATACCGAAAGATACCGCATGGTTGGCGGAGGCGACCTTGAATCGGTTGTAAAGAATCTGCCAAATACAAAGAAGCTCCCTCAGTTCGAGGAGAGACTGAGAGACGACGACGGAAAGTTCATAGACGAATACACACCTATCGACCTTGGTCGCGTAAAGGTTGTTGACTATACAAGCAGTCTTACTTCCATGACTCCTGAGGTGATTCTGCCAAACGACACAGTAACTCGTGTTTCTGTAAACTTCTTCGTTGCTCCGCAGAAGAAGATTAAGCCTACGCTGAAGGTTTACTTCGACGGTGAGGACAATCCGTTCGAATTCACTTTCGACAAGGAACTGGAGATTAAGGCAGGCTACCGCTACGTTCTCTACGGAAGAGTAGACGGCGGTAACTATCTGTACTTCGGCGAGCCACAGGTTGCTAAATGGGACGAAGAGATTAACCTCGACCCTAAACCTAACGATCCCGAGTTGGACGTTCCTGTAGAGGAGGAACAGAACATTCATATACAATATTAAGAAATACATATCATTATGAAAAATAAATATTCATATATCATTCTTGCGGCTGCTATTGCAGCCCTCACATCTTGCAATACAGAAAACAACGTGCAAGATTTAATCAACGAAAAGTTGGAGAACGAATGTTCATTCCTAAGTTTCAATCCTTCTTTTGGTATTGTTCAGTCATCAGAGTCAAAAGCAAAGACTCGTCTTTCCGACCCTCTTGACGCAAACTACACATATTTCGAGCCGGGTACATACAACTTTGGAATCTGCGTAATGCAGAACGACTGTGCCAACGGTAGCGTTATTGAGGAGAACTCTTACGTGCCTTGGAAGGTTGGCGACACAAAGGCCGAGACAATGTGGAGAAACTCTGGATTCCAGTCATACTACAACATCAACGGCGAATACAGAAAAATCAGCGCAAATACTTCAGATACAAACAGCGAACTTAACTGGTATCTGACTTCTGCCACAGGCAAGGAACTTTATCTGAGCAAGGACAAGGCTTCTGTAGCCCTCAGACGCAAGGAGGACAAGCTGCCAAAGATTTTTGCATATTATCCTTGGCAGGAAATCTCTACTTGCCAGAAGATTCCGGTAAACAACTTCAACATCGACTATCTGTACGCAACCCCTATCCAGATTAAGGAGAGCGACTTTGTAGAGAACGACAACAAGCGCGATTACTATCGTGCTAAACTTCGCTTCAACCACGTTACAGCAAAGGTCATCTTCGATATCGTAAACCTGAACAAGACTGAGGAAGACTCAATCTACAGCGCAAAAATCTGGGGAACAACAATCGCAACAAGCGGTTACTATGACATTGCAAACGGAAGCTTTACAGTTGGCGAATTCGGTGCCATCACAAGCAAAAAGGATCCTGCGCTGGTTATCCCTGCACAGACTAGGGTTTCTGATGCATTCACATTCTACATTGCACCAATATCAACTCCTTCAGCTGCCGACGGCGACGACTTCTTCAAGGTTATGTTCGACATTTGGAGCCTTCGCGAGAACACTACATCGGCAACAATGAAAAAAATTGCATACGAGAAGGGAAAGCAGTACAGAGTTACTGTCTACATCTCTTCTAACAGAGTTCAGTTCGGCGAGCCACAAGTTGAGGACTGGATTCCTGTAACCATAGATAAAGATATCATCCTATAAAAGAACGACCAATGAAAAGGCTAAATTTATTAACGACGTTAGCAGTTGCTCTCGGAATAGGCTTTGCAAGTTGTTCTGAGGATAACCTGCCAATAGGGCCGGACATCGACACCGCTGCCGGGACTGATCTGAAGATTACGAGAGCAGCGCTGGAGACAAACGATCCATGGATTGCCTTGGGATTCAAGAAGACGGGCAACACATGGGCCGCACTCGGCAACTATAACAAAAAAGACAACAAGGATACCGCGAGATACAAGATTACATTCGACGAGGATGTGCTGAAATACCGCTTCATTGCGGCAACTCCGCAGCAGGCAAACATCACCATGCTAAAGGAAAGCGACAGTACCACATTCGTCGTAAATCTTGCACACTCTTCAGACGTTGCCATCTCGTACAAGGACGTGAAGTTCTCTCGTCCTGCCGACAAGACTCAGATTATCGACTCAACAATCGCCCTGCCAAACATGCGCCATCAGGCTGCCCTGCTGGGATTCAACATCAGCATGCAGGACAAGCGCAACAGCAGCGGCGAGCAGATGAACCCATTCTACGGCTGGTACATCAAGATTGATACCTTCCAGTTGCACAACGTACTGAAAGAAGGCGTTATGCGCTTCATCAAGGATGGAGAGAACAAGGGCAATCAGGCAGACAAGGTTGAGGAGACATCAGGCAAGTTCATCGTGACATCGCAATGTGCCTTTACAAACAAGCCATCGAGCACTACTCAATATGTGCAGGTGGCTATGGTGCCATACAAGTACAGCGAGACTCACAGCGTAACTGCCGACCTTATCATGCACCTTATCAACCCTGCCGACCCAACCGATACTCAGCGCGTATCGTACACCGTAGGTTTGTTCAGTCTCGACGATGCCGGCGAGCAGACAGCCCTGAACATCTTCAGCGGCAGAGCATACTCGTATAACCTGAAGATTGCAGCATCGCAGCCTCAGCTCTTCCTCTACGTTTCTGACTGGGACGGAGATGAGCAGACAAGCAACACAACCGTAGGCGGCGGCAACAATACCGAAGGCACAAACGATGACGGAACTCCAAAGACTCCTGACAACGTAAGCGACTGGATTATCGACTGGGAGTCTACTTGGGGCAATGGTGGAAACAACAATGACTATAATTCATTAGGAGATTAACAGAATATGAACAAGTTCTTTAAATCAAGCATACTGATGGCTTTCGTAACAGCCATCTCAACAAGTACTCTCATAACAAGTTGTCAGAACGACAACATCGACGAGTACACACAGAATCAAGAGGACAAGGTTCTTGTGAACTTCTGTTTGAATGCAAGCGATCTTATTGACGATTCGAAGGCTACAAGAGCAGCAAGCGGAGCATCTGACGACGCTCTCGACTCGCTCGTTTCGGACGTATGGATTATGCAGTATGTAGGACAGGGCGAGCAGGACATTCCTGATCTCTGCACATACAAAGACCTCTCAAAGGTTGAGCCGAAAATAGACCCGAAGACAGGCAAGAGATACTACAACCTGCAGATGTGGGTTAAGCCTTACAAGAATCTTGGCGGCGACACCGACGAGACTCCGGTACGCTTCTACTGCTTTGCCAACACTCACGACGAGAACTACTTCCAGTCAAACACAATCAAATGGGGTAACCGTCCGAAGGAGAGTCAGGCTAAGTCTGTAATCATCTACCTGCCAAAGGCAACTACAACCGTTCCGGGAGCATACGTTCAGGACTCACTCTACACAGAGAAGGGTATTCCGATGGTATGCTTCAAGAAGTTGAAGGAGCTACAGGCAGATGACACAATCAAAATAGACCTGAAGAGAACCGTATCTAAAGTTACGCTGAACCTGCGCGTTTCTAACAAGGTTAAGGTTCTTACAGCCCAGATGAAGAACGTGAACAAGCGTTGCTACTTCGACGAGGGCGATGCCGTTTTGCAGATTGGTGACAAGACCGACCTTTCTGAACTCGGATGGGAAAGCGCCGAGACAGTAAGCCAAGAGGCTGGATATACCACAAAGCGATTTGTATGGTACATCCCAGACAACCTCGGTCTGTCGGCAAAGGGCAAGGCAAACTACATAAACGTAGTTGCAAGCAGCGAGGACAAGATTATGAATGTAAGATACTACATTCACGATGCAGAGGCTGCAAAAGACAACTATCATGTTGAGAAGAACAGAAGATACACATTCAACAGCACCATCGAGAACATGGGCGTTGTTGGAACAACCACATACGGTAAGCTAAACAACAACAGCAACGACCAGAACGTGGTTATCACAACCGAGCGTCTGGGTGCAGTACGCAACCCTTCTCACCCTGCAAACTGCTACATCATCAACCCAACATCGGGAACAGGATTGAATTACTACTTCCCTATCACTCAGCTTAACAGATACGGTCTGCAGTTCAAGGGCGACAGCATAGTTAAGCACGATACCCAGTGGAAGGCTCAGATTCTTTGGCAGTCAACCGACAGTCTGATAACAATCTCGGGCTACAACACCAAGGGCGAGGGAAACATCATCGTTAAGACAAACAACAAGAAGTCGGCAAGCAACATTACAGGTAATGCTATTGTCGCCGTTCTCGACATGAAGGACAACGTGCTTTGGACATGGCACATCTGGGTAACACCAACTCCGGGAACAACAACCGTCAGAGACGTTACCTTTATGAACTGTAACCTTGGCGCACGACTCACAGACCCAAGTATCGAGGACATCAACATCTTGTCTATGCAGTATTCGAACATCAACGGACTTTACTATCCTTGGGGATGCAAAGACCCTGTCTACACCTACAATCCGAAGACATCTAACAACGACAAGACAGCCGCAATCGACTATCCGTCAGGTTACATAGATGTATCTACAAGCTGGACAGGAAGCTATCCAAGCGGCGGCTCAGATGTTGACAACAAGAGCTGGTACGACAACGGCAAGACCGTTTTCGACCCATGTCCTTACGGATACCGAGTTCCTACATTCGAGGAAATCAGCGCGCTCGAGACTGCCACATCAGGAACAAACAACGGTTTGTACGAGAAGATTACAGACTTCAACTACTTCTACCACTTGTTTGGCAGCGCATGTCTGTTCCCTATGTCGGGCTACCGTCTGCCAGCAGGCAACAAGATGGACGACAACAAGTACGGTTACTACTGGAGTGCCAACGCTATGTCTGCCAACAGAGCATACTATTGGAAGACTGCCGATGGTTACACAGTTGTAAACAACGATATGTCGCGTAATAACCTTATGCAGATTCACCCTGTAAAAGAATAAGCAATTATGAAGATAGCATCAATAAAATACTCAGTTTTGGCATTGTGTGCCACTATGTTCTTCGGCTGTTCTGAAGATAACGTAGAGGAGAGCGGCAACGCAATGGGAAATGTAACCATCAGCCTTGACGTTCTTGAGCCAAAATCAACACGCGCCGGCGAGACTATCGAGACATCGGCTCTCGACAAGAAGATCAGCAACATGTGGCTTGTTCAGTACGTCTACAACAACAGCGGAAAGGAGATTGAGGCTGACCGCGCCATAAGATACGTTACCGTTACGAACAACAAGATAAATACAACGCTTCGCACAACGCTTACGGGCGAGACAACGAAGTTGTATCTTATTGCCAACACTCACAACGACGAGGCTTTCAGCCGCATCGCGCCTCCTTCTGAGGCTGAGTTGCAGAAGGCTTCGATGGACATCGACTACAACACGATTGAACAGGGCTTGCCTATGTCATCGGTCGTTTCACTTAGCGGATTCAAGGACGGCGATGCCATTTCGGCACAGCTGAAGCGTCGCGTTGCAAAGGTCGTTGTAAACGTATCAAGCCCAACAACATCGTCAGACAATATCGAGATTCTGAACGTTCAGTTGCAGAATACAAAGTCGTCTTACTACCTATTCAGCGACAGCAAGGACGATATCAAGAACGGCGACAGCCAGAATTTCTCTTCTGAGACATGGAGCAACAGCAACGGCGGCAAGAATACGTACACTTACTATATTCCAGCAAGCTATGCAAGCGATTACAGCGAGTTCCCATACTTGTATATAAATGCTGTTACAAACAGTAAGTTCGTTACATACCGTCTGCGTCTTCAGGGCGAAGGTGCATCTACCTCAGATACTTGGAGAGAGGTTGAGAACAACCACTACTACGTTATCAACGCGCCTGTTACAGGCTCTAACAACTCAGGCGACGAGAGCAGCAACAAGTACATCTACTCTTCGCCTTGTAAACTCGTTGACCACGGCGATTCTCCAGAGAACTGCTATGTAATAGACAGCGACGACAACGATGCCATGTACTACCGCTTCCCTGTAAGCCAGATCAACGAGTACAGAAAGTTGTACGACAAGAATCATCTGATTACAAACGATACAATCTACCACGCAAAGGTTATCTGGTGGAGTACAGGCTCTCAGGATGCCGCAGCACGCCAGAACTGCTGGGTTTCAATCGTTGGTACAACATGCCACGGAAACGACGGTCATGTAATCATCAAGCGTAAGGACAGCGAGGGAAATGCAGTTACCGGAAATGCGCTTATCGGCGTGTTCAACAACAAGGAAGAGCTGTTGTGGAGCTGGCACATCTGGCAGACTCCAAAGGTTGACGACCTTACAATTGGCGGAAACACATTCATGTCGATGAACCTCGGAGCAGTTGAGTTCTCACCAAGTGTGAGCCGTGCTTACGAGTTCTACAACAGCGTTGGACTGTACTATCAGTGGGGACGAAAAGATCCGTTCGGAACAGATTTCGAGACCAACACAAGTGCCATCAACCTGAACTACGTTCTCAGCAGCTATCCATTCAAGATTGAGAACTTCTCAGAGCTTGGCATCTCTGATGTAAACGCAAATATCACAGCATCTCGCACAAAGGCTGTAAAGAACCCAACAACATTCTTCTACAATACATCTGCCGACGAAAGCGTAAACTGGGCAGGTTGCGACGGTAGTACCAGTTGGAACAACAGCGGCAGCAAGACTGTGTTCGACCCATGTCCTTACGGATACCGAGTTCCTACAGCAGCCGAACTTGCAGTACTCGACAACAACACTTTCGTGTCTGACGCAGGTAGAACCGTAATCGAATACAAGACTTCGCAATTCTATGTGCCAATCGCATCATGGCTTACAGGTGTTGGAACAGCAACAACAGCCGGAACTCTTCAGAGCATCGACTACTCTAACGCCGGAGGTTCGCTCTACAGCTCAACAACAGGTATTGGTCAGCAGAAGGCTCGCTACCTGTTACTGAAGAGTATGGGCAACAACAATGCAAATGCCGATGCGGCAAGAACATACGCGCGTCCTATACGCCCTATTAAAATGAATTAACTATGAAGAGATTGAAAACACTTAAATACATAGCATTCTGCACTCTTACCGCCGCAGCATTCACCTCGTGTGAGATTCTGGATAGCGGTAGCCGCTCAACTTCAGACCTTGAGATTGACGGTACAACTATCAAGCTGCATGTTGCAAAAGGCAACACAAGAGGCGTTGAATACTACACTCCTACCGACGAGGAAGGAGGATATACTCTGCCTATCGACCCCGACAAGGTTTCTCTTCCGTTGGCCATCAAGGTCATGACCGAAGAGGTAGAGAGCAAATGGCAGAACATATCGGAATTCACCTGCTACGACTACATGTGGAATCCCGACAAACTCAGACTTACGCACAAGCCGACATACGTTTATGCATGGTATCCTACAGATCTGCCATCTAACGGCAAGATTGATGTCAAGACTCCGAAGATTGTAACTCGCCAGAGCTGCTTCGACTCGGAAGAAACAGAGACAGTTGACTATCTGTACGGCAGGGGCGTGAACGCCATTACTCAAGAATATACCGTTTCGGCTGATGACAACGACAACCACGTCAGACTTACGCTGAAGCATGCTCTGACAAAGATTCACATTGTCATACAGCGCGACGAGACATACACGGGCAAGGGCGCAATCTCTCTTCTCGAAGTAATTACCGAGGATAATAAAGTCTGCAACAACGCAAAGATGAATGTCAAGACAGGCGAGATTTCAGACTGCACGGCAGACAACAACGTTGTACGCTGGGAGATTCCAACAGAGAAGGTAAATACCGATCCAGAAACCCACTACTACGCCCTTACGGTGCCAATTCCTAACGGCGAGCAGCGACCAATAAAGTTTGCGCTGGTAGACGGCAACGACTACATTGAGTCAGAAAACCTGAAAGAGACCTTAGGCGAAAGATGGACTCAAGAGTATCTTGCTTGGGAACAAGGCAACGAGTACATCTACATCATTCGTCTGAGAGGCCGCCAGTTGAATGTTAAGATAGTAAGCGTAGAAGGCTACGAACCTATTAAAGGTAACGGCGGTGACGATTGGATTAACATCGAGCCAGACAAAGACCAATTCGACGACTAAAATAACAGAAGAAAGATGTCTGCAACCGTGCAGACATCTTTCTTTTTTACACATCATATTTAGACATAATTATGAATGAATTATTAAAAGAGCTGGAGTCTGTTCTAATAGAAAGCGGTAATCCTATATTGCAATATATGGATGAAGACATTGCTGACTTGCCACATCTAAAATCAAAAGAATGGATTTTAGAGTATTTCAGCAATCAAGATTTGGAGTGCTATTCAGAATTACTAGAACTGTATTTGTGGAAAGTTGGGTGTGGTCCAGAACTATATATTGATTATAGTGAAATGACAGGAGAAGAGTTCTTTATAAGGCTCACAACATTTGGCAATTACATATCTTTTATTGATTCTACCAGTATGTTCTGTCAGAATATAATTACAAATGACAGTTTTTCAGATGTTGGTATGGTGCCATTTATCATTAATGGTTATACTGAGTATCCAATATTCTTGGATATGAATCCACAAAGTGACACATACAAGTCACTATGCCTATATTGCCCCCAAGTAACCAAGTCGGAGAAACCTGTCATGATGTATGACTCATTGGAAAGCTGGATGAGAACCATAATTCAGTGCTATAAGCAGAAGATCTATCACATTGACGAGAGGGGGGCTCTGATTACAGATATTAATGCTGAATACATTCTGTCAAAGAAGATGAATCCAAAGTCCCCATACTGGAAAATATATGTGTAACATAATTAAGACATGCCAAAACACTCATTATATGCTACAAACAAAAAGACATATCATATTGATGAAAAAAATACTCTTATTACTGATATTTATGCTGAATATTTGCTGTCAAAGGAAACCGGTTCAGAATTCCCACACGGAAAGTCACACGTGTAATAATCAAGGCAAAATCGATAAGATGAAAGAGCTAATTAAAGAATTAGAGACGGTTTTAATTGAAAACGGGAACCCGATATTAGACAGTATGGATGTAGAAGCAAGCCATAAAAGCGAAGAAGACATCAAAAATTCATTCAAGGCATTAGGACTTGAGTGCTGTCCAGAGCTATTAGAACTGTACAAATGGAAATCGGGATGCGATAGAAAGACTCTATTCGAATTTGAAGATGCATACAAATCAAAAAGCTTGTGCAGTTTCGGGAATTTGGTAGCATATCCTATATCTACAGAGATGTATAAAGAATATCTGCAAGAAGATGAATACTGGTTTACAAATGATTGCATGGTTCCAATCATCTCTTATGGTGTATATGAAGATCCTATTCTTATAAACCTAAATTCCAAGAGCAAGGATTTTAAAGCTATATTTTATTATAGCCCAGGCATAACGGGAGAAAATCCAGAAAAAATATATGATTCTATAAAAAGTTGGTTGGAAACAATTATCCAATGCTACAAAACCCATATTTATCACATTGATAATGATGGCTATCTTGTCTGCGACTCTGAAGCAGAAGCTGAACTGACAAAGAAACTTAATCCAAACTCAGAATATTGGTTTAATCCATGTAATGCATGGTAAGAATCTGTAAAGGAGAACTGTCATTTTAACGAATAACATTTTGTCGAGCGCGGAAATTCGGCAGAACATAAAAATCGGAATAATGGATATCAAATTCAATAGCATTAAGTATTTCCATCTTCCCAATGGAAACATAAATATATTATTTGACAGCCAAGAAAAAACAGAATTACTTTTTAATGGAGGAGGATTTGAAAAACGTCGCGACATTCATAATTCAGATTACGTAATCTTTAAATTAAAAAACGATACGGCGTCGCATGTTATCAATAAGATTAAGCAAACAGATGACTTTGACTTCATTATGCAAATAGACCAAGTTATTCTAATGAAAATATATTACCTTCCTAATGACTGTTTCGAAAATGGAGTGATGCAAACTATTTGCGCGTATTATCCGACGGACTCATTTTACAACGAGATTCTATGCGACTTTAATGAAGGAGATGAAATCAACTTGTAAAACTACCGGCTTGCCCATTTGACACAATTGCAGAGCAATGGCACGACAGAATTTAGCCTCATAATCGAAGCTTCATAATACAAAAGAAGCCATCTCTTATCCAGAAATGGCTTCTTTTATATTTATTTTTCAGTCTCTCCTAATACTGCCCAAAAACAACTGAGGAGAAGCACAATAAGCATGATTGGGACAACGTACTTTAGCATTACAACATAGAGCGTCTTGCGGCGGAATTTGTAGCCGTTAAGACGCATCTCACCTATAAGTAGATTAGGCTTTACAACCCAGCCTATAAGTACACAAGTGCAGATGGCAAGGAATGGCATAAGAATGTTGTTGCTAATATAGTCGAAGATGTCGAGAATCTGACCCTTTGTTCCGTTTGGCAGCACATACTCGAAATACAAGTCATTGTATCCTTTGCAGACAATAAACGAGAGCAACATGCCGATGCCGCCTATCAGACAGACAGATTTCGTTCTGCTCCATCCAAAACGGTCAATCAGACTCGACACACATGCCTCGAGAATTGAAACGGCACTCGTTACGGCTGCAAAAAGCACCATTACAAAGAATGCGACACCCAAAACAGAGCCGAATATGCCAAGCGAATTGAAAACCTTGGGAAGAACCACGAACATCAGTCCCGGTCCTTCCGACATTCCCTCAGTTCCCAAAAACACATAAACTGCCGGGATAACCATCAGACCAGCCAGAACGGCTATTATCGTGTCGAAAATCTCTATTCGGTCTACCGCCTTGCCAAGGTTTACATCGCGGCGCATATACGAGCCGTAAGCCACCATAATGCCCATGGCTATGGAGAGCGAGTAGAACAGCTGTCCTGTAGCATCGAGCACAATCATAAGGAAGCCCTTGAGCGTTACGCCTTCGAAGTTAGGAACAAGATAGATTATCGCACCCTCTATGCCCGTTCGTGTTACGCCGTTGGCATCGGTATGCGATATTGTAAGCGAATAAAGGCAGATGAACAGCACTAGGATTATGAGCAACGGCATTATTATGCGCGAGAACTTCTCGATGCCCTTCTCTACTCCGCGATAAACGATAACGAAGCAGAGCGACGCAAATATAACCATATACAAAACCGGAGCCCATTGTCCTGATATGAAATTGCCGAATGCCCCGTCGGCAACAATCTCCTTGCTGCTGAAGGTGGCATAAGTACACATGTATTTCAGAACCCATCCGCCAATAACGCAATAATAAGGATAGATTATAAACGGCACAACGAACGACAAGTAACCGATGAAGTTCCATCGCTTGTTAAAGAACTTGTAGGCTGTAAGAGGGCCTTGTTGAGACCTTCTGCCTATCGCCACCTCGGTTATGAGAAGCGTAAAGCCAAACGTTATGGCAAGCAAGATGTAAGTAAGGAGGAATATTCCGCCGCCGTCTCGGGCTGCAAGATACGGAAATCGCCATATATTTCCGAGACCGACGGCGCTACCTGCCGCAGCAAGAACAAAACCTAAGGAACCACTAAATGAGTTTCTACTTTCTTTCATTTGTTAAGCAAAATGTATTTCTTGCTGCAAAATTATAAAAAAAGTAGACTATTCCATTACAAAATTCAACTTAAAGATTCAATTATGAGTTTTGCTGCATGTTCCGGCGCTCCTGTTTCGCCAAGTTTCTGCTTCATCTCGGCATACGATGCCAGCATTTCGGCGCGCGATTCTCCGCCATTCAATACCTTCTGAAGTTCGGCGCGGGCAGCCTCGACAGTCATCCCATCGGCAATAAGTTCCTTAACGCCCTCGCGACCGAGAACAAGATTAACGAGCGAGACATAAGGAATCTTGAGGAAGAAACGGCGCAAGAAACTGTAAACCCTTCCGAAAGGTAGATAGTAGCAAACCACCTGCGGAACGCCGAAAAGAGCCGTCTCGAGGGTTGCCGTGCCCGATGTTACGAGCGCCGCCTCGGCCTGCATCAGCAGACTATATGTTTCGTTTGGCAAGACTTTCACGCCTGTTCCCGACAGATATTTGTCGTAGAGAGCCATGTCGATGCTCGGCGCACCCGCCACAACAACCTGATATCTGTCCATAAGCGGACGGACAGCCTCGACCATCAGCGGAAGGTTGTCGGCAATCTCCTGCTTTCGGCTTCCCGAAAGAAGGGCGATTATCGGCTTGCCTTCGAGATGCGTTCGGGTTGTGAAGTCGGCAAAGCTCTCGTTGTGCTCGCTCTTGAACTTCTCAACCTCATCGACCGTAGGGTTGCCAACATACCGAATTGGATAATTATGTTTCTTCTCGAAGAAATCGACCTCGAAAGGAAGAATAGAGAAGAGTTTGTCTACATCGCGCTTTATGTTCTTGATGCGATATTCCTTCCACGCCCAAATCTTTGGCGCGATGTAATAATAAACCGGAATGTCGGTATTGGCATGAATGTATTTTGCGATATCAAGATTGAAGCCCGGGTAATCGACCAGAATAAGCACGTCGGGATGCCAGCTTACGATATCGTTCTTGCACATCTTCATGTTGCCGAGAATGGTGCGAAGATGCATCATTACGGGAATGAAACCCATATATGCCAATTCCTTGTAATGCTTCACCATCGTTCCGCCAACGGCCTTCATGTTGTCGCCGCCAAAGAAGCGGAATTCAGCCTCGGCATCGCGCTGTTTTATTGCCTTCATAAGGTTTGAGGCGTGCAGGTCGCCACTCGCCTCGCCTACCACAAAGTAATATCTCATAGATTCCAGTTTTTCATTTCGTCGAGAAGCGAATAGCTTGTTGAATCTACCGTTGTTGGCGTGATGGCTACATAGCCGTTTGCCAAAGCCCATCCGTCTGTTCCCTCTTCGAGTTCGCGGTCGGTCATCTCGCCCGTGAGCCAATAAACCTGTCCGCCACGCGGATGCTCCATCTTAACCCACTCCTTAGTCCACTGGGCATTCATCTGTCGGCATACCTTTATGCCCTTGTACGATTCTCCCTTAGGGAAGTTAACGTTCAGGCAAGTGTTTCGCGGCAAGCCCTTTTCAAGCACCATAGATACAATCTTGCGTACATAGTCGCGCATCGGCTCAAAATTGGCATCGGCGCTATAGTCATCGAGCGAGAAGCCGATGCTTGGAATGCCTTTCATGCAGCCTTCCTTGGCAACTCCCATCGTGCCCGAATAATGAACATTTATCGACGAGTTGTCACCGTGGTTTATTCCACCCACGACAAGGTCGGGAACGCGGTCGGTCAGTTCCTGCAAACCGAATTTCACGCAATCAACCGGCGTGCCTGTGAATCCGTAGATAGCCAGTCCCGGTTTCTGGGTTATCAGCTTGCACGTTGCTGATGCTGTGACATTTATAGAACAAGATGCGCCGCTGCGCGGTCCGTTTGGTGCTACGACCAGAATTTCGCCCAATCCTTGGAGCATCGAAATAAGCGTGTTTATGCCTTTTGCATTTACTCCATCATCGTTAGAAACAAAAATAAGTGGTAATTTTGTCATTTTATCTATTTAAAATTTAAACACAAAATTAAAAAAAAATAAATATTTATGAGTATCTTTGCGAAATTAAATGCTCATAAATGAGAGTTTTCAACAATTAACATAAGTTATCAACAATTTGTTAAATAACTTTATCTGCGGAAGATTGCAAATTGAAGAATTTGCTTAAATTCGCACCGTTAAAATATTTTTAATGTATGGGAAAAATTATCGCACTGGCAAACCAAAAGGGTGGCGTTGGAAAGACTACCACTTCTATTAACCTTGCTGCTTCTCTTGCTACTCTCGAGAAGAAGGTACTTGTTATTGATGCCGACCCTCAGGCAAATGCATCTTCAGGTTTGGGCGTTGACATTAAGGAGATTGAAACATCTATATATGAGTGCATTATCAACCAGGTTGACATTCACGACGCTATCTACACAACCGACATCGAAGGTCTTGACATCGTGCCTTCGCACATCGACCTTGTGGGCGCCGAAATAGAGATGCTCAACCTCGAGAACCGCGAGAAGATAATGAAGAACCTGCTCGACAGCGTAAAGGACGAGTACGACTTCATCCTTATCGACTGCTCGCCTTCCCTCGGACTCATAACAGTAAACTCGCTCACCGCAGCCAATTCGGTAATAATCCCTGTGCAGTGCGAATACTTCGCCCTCGAAGGAATCAGCAAACTGCTCAATACAATCAAGATTATAAAGAGCAAGCTAAACCCATCGCTCGAAATTGAAGGATTCCTGCTTACGATGTACGACTCTCGTCTTCGTCTGGCTAACCAGATATACGAGGAGGTTAAGCGTCACTTCCAAGAGCTTGTGTTCAAGACAGTTATCCAGCGCAACGTTAAGTTGAGCGAGGCACCAAGCCACGGAATCCCGGTAATCCTTTACGATGCCGACTCGGCAGGCGCAAAGAGCCACCTTCAGCTGGCTCAGGAAATAATTCAGAAGAATAACAAATAATATATGGCAGTTCACAAGAAATATCCAGCACTTGGCAGAGGTCTTGATGCGCTCATTTCAGAAGAGCCAGTCAAGGCTGAAGGCTCGTCTTCGATAAACGAGATTGAAATAAGCAGCATTCAGGTAAACCCAGACCAGCCGCGACGCGAGTTCGACGAGACCGCACTTCAGGAACTGGCAAACTCAATAAGCGAGATTGGCATCGTTACGCCTATCACGCTGCAAAAACTGGGCAACGACCGCTATCAGATTATTGCCGGCGAACGCCGTTGGAGAGCTTCGCAGATTGCAGGCAAGACAACCATTCCGGCATACATCAAGGAAGATGTAAGCGACAAGTCGGTAATGGAGATGGCATTGGTCGAAAACATTCAGCGCGAGGACCTGAACCCGATAGAAGTAGCACTCGCCTATCAGAAGATGATTGAGCAGTACGACATGACTCAGGACCGTCTGAGCGAGCGCGTAGGAAAAAGCCGTCCGGCCATTGCAAACTCCCTTCGACTGCTCAAGCTGCCTGCGCCGATACAGCTCGCGCTTCAGGGCAAGCAGATAACGATGGGACACGCCCGCGCCCTTCTGTCGGTAGAAGACCCGAAAAATCAGATAAAACTGTTTAACGAGTGCATAACACACGGATATTCGGTCCACAAGGTTGAGGAACTGGCAAAGAGACTTAGCGAAGGAGTTGCCGTAAACACAAAGGACGGAAAGAAGATAACCCCGAAAGGTGCAAAGCTCCCCGAGGAATACAACATCCTGAAGAAGCAGCTGTCCGAATTCTTCAACAGCAAGGTTCAGATGTCGTGCACAGCCAAGGGAAAAGGCAAAATCAGCATCTCGTTCAACAACGAAGAGGATCTGGAACGAATTATGAACATTTTCGATTCACTGAAATCTGAATCAAAACAGTAAAATATCAAGGTGTGCATTAACATAACCATAAAGCGTACCTTACTTGTCCTGCTCTGTCATCTGGCGATGTGGAGCGGGATATGTGCTTATGCGCAGAATCCAACTTCGGCAGACAGCATCGCCGTTCAGAACATCGTCGGCGACTCGGTTATGACAGCCGTAGAAACGCAATCTGCCGAGATGGCGGCAATGCCGAAGGCAAGCATGAAGCGAGCACGCATCAAGGCCGACTCGCTCATAGCCGACACGGTTTCGCTGGTAAAACAGACAAAGAAACTAAAGAAAGATTTCGCAGCCAACTGGCAGCCAAATCCAAAGAAGGCTCTGTGGATGGCACTCGTCATTCCCGGCGGCGGACAGATATATAACCGCAAATACTGGAAACTGCCATTCGTCTACGGCGGATTCATGGGATGCGCCTACGCCTTGACGTGGAACAATATGATGTACCGCGACTATACAAAGGCGTATGTAGACCTCATAGACGACGACCCGAAGACGCAGAGCTACAAGAATTTGCTATCAACCCGATACAGCGACGACAACTACGTTGAGGAAAATAAGACACGACTCGTTGACTTGTTCAAGCGCCGCAAAAACTATTTCAGAAGATACCGCGACATGAGCATGTTCTGCGTCATCGGAGTATATCTCCTGTCGGTAGTCGATGCATACGTAGATGCCGAGCTATCATCTTTCGACATTTCAAAGGACCTGAGCATGAAAGTGAAGCCTACCGTGATAGGCAACCACAACGTACCGCTTAAAGGACAGGCGTACGGCGTTCAGTGCTCACTAAACTTTTAAAAATATATGATGAGAAAAATAGGTATTATCTGCTTGACAATGTTGATGTCTGCCCAGATGCAGGCACAAAATGAAATCACCGTATACGACACAAACACAGGCGAAAACGAGGTTATCGAACTTCCCGAGGGAATGACCGAGAACATCGACAGTCTGCTAAGCAACTGGCACTCACAGAAGTTCCTTCAGGTTAGCGGCGACTGCCAGATGAAGGACGAGAACCGCGAGTACACGCCAGAGACATACACCGAGCGTCTGAGCATGATACCTAACGTCATAGAAATGCCATACAACGATGTTGTGCGCAAGTTCATCGACATTTATACTGGCAGACTGCGCCGCTCAGTTTCGGCTATGCTCGGAAGCTCAAACTTCTACATGCCGATATTCGAAGAGGCTCTCGACGCCTACGGTCTGCCTCTCGAACTGAAGTATCTGCCGATAATCGAATCTGGACTGAACCCGAAGGCTACATCGCGTGTAGGCGCAGCCGGACTCTGGCAGTTCATGATTACAACAGGAAAGCGTTACGGACTCGAGACAACAAGTCTGATTGACGAGCGCCGCGACCCGATAAAGGCAAGCTACGCAGCTGCCCACTATCTGAAGGACCTTTACAACATCTATCAGGACTGGACCTTGGTTATCGCGGCCTACAACTGCGGTCCGGGCACGGTAAACAAGGCTATCCATCGTGCCAACGGCGAGAAGGACTATTGGAAGATTTACAACTATCTGCCAAACGAGACTCGCGGATATGTTCCATCATTCATCGCCGCCAACTACGTCATGAACTTCTACTGCGAGCACAACATCTGTCCTATGGAGGCAAAGCTGCCAGCAGAGACCGATACGGTAATAATCAACAAGCAGCTTCATTTTCAGCAGATAGCAGACATGTGCAACGTCAGCATGGACGAGATAAAGGCTCTCAATCCACAATATCGCACAAACGTAATTCCGGGAAACCAGAAGCCTTGCATCCTCAGACTTTCGCACAATGCCATAAACTCGTTTATCGATGCCGGCGACAGCATCTACGCCTACAAAGCCGACGAGTTGTTTACAAAGCGTAACATAGTTGAGGTTAG
>JBGUGY010000033.1:0-4995 GCA_045111775.1 Bacteroidaceae bacterium
GATATTCCTGTATATCATCAGGATGTAACGGCATACGAAGTGTTCGACAAAGACGGTTCGTTCCTTGCCGTTCTCTATACAGATTTTCATCCGCGCAAGAGCAAGCGTTCTGGTGCATGGATGACATCATTCAAGGAACAGTATATCGATGAAAACGGAGTTAACCACCGTCCGCATGTAAGCATCGTGATGAATCTGACGAAGCCGACGCCTTCAAAGCCGGCCCTGCTTACGCTCGGCGAGATTGAGACGTTCCTTCACGAGTTCGGACACGCGCTGCACGGCATGTTTGCCAATACAAAATATGCCGAGCTGAGCGGAACAAACGTTTGGTGGGACTTCGTAGAACTGCCATCGCAGTTCATGGAGAACTATGCCGTTGAGCCTGATTTTCTGAACACATTTGCATCGCACTTTGAGACAGGCGAGCCGATGCCTTCGGAACTGATTGACAGAATCATCGCAAGCCGAAATTTCAACTGCGCATACGCATGCCTCAGACAAGTCAGCTTCGGCCTCCTCGACATGGCCTACTACACAAAAACCGAGGCTTTCGACGAGGACATCAAAACATTCGAGCAGAACGCATGGAAAGAGGCTCAGGTTTTGCCTGTCATCCCTGAAAGTTGCATGACCGTTCAGTTTGGGCACATCATGAGCGGCGGATATTCAGCCGGATATTACAGCTACAAATGGGCCGAGGTGCTCGATGCCGATGCCTTTTCACTCTTCAAGCAGACAGGCATATTCAACACAGAAACAGCAGAAAAATTCCGCCGCGAAGTTCTGTCGAAAGGCGGAACGGAGCATCCGATGGAACTTTACAAGCGTTTCCGCGGACAAGAGCCAAGCATCGATGCCCTGCTGAAGCGTAACGCCATTATATAAACTATGAACAAGAAAGAAGAACTCGATTCAAGATACATGAGAATGGCTCGCATCTGGGCCGAGAACTCGTATTGCAAACGCCGTCAGGTCGGAGCCTTGATGGTGAAGAACAACATGATAATTTCCGACGGATACAACGGCACACCGTCGGGATTCCCGAATGTCTGCGAGGACGAGAATAACGTAACGTTTCCCTACGTTCTGCATGCCGAGGCAAACGCCATAACCAAACTGGCGCGCACGAGCAACAGTTGCAGCGAGGGAGCAACGCTCTATGTTACGGCATCGCCATGCATCGAATGTGCCAAACTGATTATTCAAGCTGGCATAAAAAGGGTTGTCTACGGCGAGAAATATCGCTTGAGCGACGGAATCGAACTTCTTGAGAGAGCTGGAATCGAGGTCGTTTTCCTCGATGTTCACGAAGAAAAATAAGAGTAAAAAGAGAAAAAGTTAAGCACTATGAGCAATAACCGTTCACCACGTTTCATACCTCTGATAATAGCCGTGAGCATTGTTGTGGGCATCATCATCGGAATGTTCTACACCAACCACTTCACAGGCAACAGATTAGGTATAATAAACACATCTTCTAATAAACTAAACGACCTTCTGAGAATAATCGAAGACCAGTACGTTGATTCTGTAGATGAAGCCGAACTTGTTGAGAATTCGATGTCCGAGATTCTGTCGGAACTCGACCCACACTCAGTCTACATCAGCGCGAAGGATGCGCAGGCTGCCGACGATGATTTGAAAGGTAGCTTCAGCGGAATCGGTATTCAGTTTACAATCCGAAAGGACACAATACATGTTAACAACGTGATTAAGGGCGGTCCTTCGGAGAAGATTGGCATCATGCCGGGCGACCGAATCATCTCGGTTGACGGAAAGCCATTCGTTGGCACAGAAGTCACAAACCAAGAGGCAATGCGCCGTCTGAAAGGTCCTAAGGACAGCAAGGTCAAACTCGGAATCAAGCGTCGCGGAGTAAGCAAAACACTCTATTTCACCATCATCCGTGGTGATATTCCTGTCAGAAGCGTTGATGCCTCTTACCTCATCACCCCAACCGTTGGCTATCTGAAGATTAACAAGTTTGCCGAGACAACTTATTCAGAAATGATGATTGCCCTCGCACAACTCAGTCAGCTTGGAATGAAACAACTCATCATCGACCTTCGCGGAAATACAGGCGGAATAATGGACGCAGCCATAAACATGTCGAACGAATTCTTGCAGAAAAACCAGATTATCGTTTACACGCAAGGCAGAAAGCACTCTCGCAAGGATTACCGAAGCGATGGAAAAGGCGCATACAGAAACATTCCGTTGTGCGTTCTTATCGACGAAGGCAGTGCATCGGCAAGCGAGATTTTTGCCGGAGCAATGCAAGACAACGACCGCGCTAATATCATCGGCCGCCGCTCGTTCGGAAAAGGTCTGGTTCAGCAGCCTATGGGCTTCCGCGACGGCTCCGTAATCCGTCTGACGATAGCAAGATACTACAGTCCTTCGGGCAGATGCATCCAAAAACCTTACGAGAAGGGACACGACGAGAACTACGAGATGGATTTGATTACCAGATACGAGCGAGGCGAATTCTTCTCTCAAGACAGCATAAAGCAAAACGGTCCTAAGTTCAAGACGCTGAAAGGACGCACTGTTTACGGCGGTGGCGGTATCATGCCAGACATTTTCGTGCCAGAAGACACAACATCTGTAACATCATATTACAGAGAGGCTGTAAACTCAGGTCTCGTGCTCGAATTTGCATATCAGTACACCGATGAAAATCGCGGAAAAATGCAGAAATACGGCACAAGCAGCGAACTTGCCAAGTATCTGAAGACTCAAGGAATGGTTAATCAGTTTGTAAACTTTGCCGAAAAGAAGGGCTTGAAGCGCAGAAATCTGATGATTCAGAAGAGTTTCAACTTGTTCGAGAATGTGCTCATCGGAAGCGTAATCTACAACATGCTCGATATCGAGAGTTACATTGAGTTCAAGAACAAGCAAGACGCAACCGTAAAGAAAGCAATTTCGCAATTCGAATGAACAAGAAAGAAATAAGAAAACATATTGCTTCGGTCAAGAAGCAGTACACTCCACAGCAGTTGCTCCAATACTCTAACAAAGTGTTGGAGCAACTTGCAAGTAACCGTCACTTTAGCGAAGCAAAAACAATTCTACTGTATCATTCACTTCCCGACGAGGTGAACACGCACGATTTTGTAAAATCTTTGGCTGAGAAAAAGACGGTTCTACTTCCTGTCGTTGTTGGCGATGTTCTCGAAATAAGAAGATACACCGACGACAACGACCTGAAACTCGGCAGTTTCAATATTCTTGAACCCTGCGGAGAGCCATTCACAAACCTTGAAGAAATTGATGTTGCCGTTATTCCTGGAGTCGGATTCGACCGAGAGAACAACAGACTTGGACGCGGGAAGGGATATTACGACAAACTTCTGTGCCAGATGCCCGATGTCTACCGAATTGGAATATGCTTTCCGTTTCAGTTTTTAGACAAACTGCCATGCGAGGAGCACGACATCATGATGCACGAAGTCATTAGTGGAACATTATAGACGTAATGACCTGAGCGCCAACCTTTTCATTGAGTTGCTGCACAAGTCTGTCGCGGCGCAGAAACAAATCGTGCTTCAGAGCTGGCGATTTAATCTCGACATGCAAAGTCTGATTTTTGATGAACATATCGCCAGTGTAGCGCATAATGGCATTGCCCAGAACATCGCGCCATGCCGAGTTCATCAGATGAAACTCGTTTAGCGGAGATTCAAGCCCATTCTGGCGCAAGAAAAAATTCAGCACCTCGCCTATCGGTTGTTCCTTTCGTCTAAACATGTCTTTCTTTTATTTCGCCTGCCGACACATCAAATAGTTTATACTCGCCATTCATGCTCGACAGAATGGCATCGAGATTATCCTTGTTCGTATCGGTTATAAATGTCTGACCAAATTCATCGCTTGCCACAAGTTTCACAATCTGCTCTACCCTGCGCGCATCAAGTTTGTCGAAAATATCGTCGAGCAGCAAAATCGGAGTCGTCTTTCTGCCAGTGCGACGAAGGAAATCGAACTGTGCAAACTTCAGCGCGACGACAAACGTCTTGCACTGCCCTTGCGAGCCTTCCTTCTTCAGCGGGAATCCGCCGAGCGACATTATCAAATCGTCCTTGTGAACGCCATGAAGCGAATAGCCAACGATTCTATCCTTAGCCCTATCACGCTGAATTACATCGAGCAAATTACCTCTCTGTCCGTGCGAAACATATTCGAGTTCAACGGTCTCGTGCTCTGACGATATAAGTTGATAAAACTTCTGAAAAATAGGCATGAACGCCGAGATAAATTCGGTTCTCGCCTTGAAAATCTTGTCGCCCTCGATAGCCATCTGTTCTTCCCACAGCGAGACAAGAGTCCAGTCAGGCTCTTCTTCCATCTTCAGCAGAGTGTTTCGCTGCAAAAGTGCTTTATTATAGCGGATTAGCGCGTCGAGATATTCACGATCGTACTGCGAGATTACGACATCCATAAACTTGCGGCGCAGCTCGCTTCCGCCTGAAATAAGTTCCGCATCGTCGGGCGACACCATCACCAGCGGAATAAGTCCGATATGCTCGCTCAACTTCTTGTAATCCTTCTTGTTGCGTCTGAAACGCTTCTTCGTACCGCGCTTCATGCCGCAATAGATATCCTCGGCATCATCCTGTTCAGAGACATACTGTCCCTGAATAACGAAGAAATCATCACCGTGGCGGATTACCTGCGAATCTACAGAATTGTTTGCACTCTTGCAGAATGAAAGAAAATATACTGCATCGAGCATGTTCGTCTTTCCCTCGCCGTTGCTGCCGATGAAACAGTTCAGTTTGGGCGACAACGACAAATCAGCTTCCTGTATATTCTTGTAGTTTAAAATCGAAATATGGTTTAACTGCATATCATCATTTGTTCGGACTGCAAAAATAAACTTAATCTTCAAGAAAAAGTAAAAAAACTGCGAATAAATTTCATCAATCGGAATAAAAAAACTATTTTTGCACGCCGACATAGAGGCTAAAACTAAGAAAATAATAAAAA
>JBGUGY010000034.1:0-2190 GCA_045111775.1 Bacteroidaceae bacterium
CCGGCACTCTGCACAAGCTCGCTCAGTCGCTGGCTCTTGCGTGCAAGCGTATATGTTCCGGCAAAGAGCACCTCGCCTTCTACCGACACGTTTTTCTGCTCATAGTAGCCCGGACTTCTTCTCACATACACCTCGTCGAACGGTTCGAGGGTGAACGACGGCTCGCCCTCAACAACGAATCCCTCTTTCAGAGAGAAGCTGAATGTCTGCGCCATAAAATCCTCCGAGTCTGTAGCCTGCTGATTCTTTATTCGGCGCGCCACATCGACCTTTACGGTAGATGCCGCCTCTTTCAGTCCGCCTGCCTGAAGGATGAAATCCTCGAGTGTTTCGTTGGCGGCATATTCGTAGATGCCGGGATAGCGTACCTCGCCCTTGATGGTGAGAATCTGCTCGCCCTGCATGTCTTTCTTGCTTGGTATGAAGAGCACGTCTTCCTTTCGCAGCGGAATATCGGGCACCTTGCCATGCAGAAGTCCTGCCACGTCAATAGAGAGTACCTCGAGAGTCATGTCCGAACGGCGGCGGTGCATCACGGCGTGGTCGAGGAAGGCATCTTCCTTAGGACCGCCGGCGCGTTCAATCAGCTCCTTCACGGTCTTTATGTTTCCGTCGCTCTGATACATTCCCGGACGGAATACCGCGCCTTTTATCTCTACCTTGTTGGCAAAACGAGGAATCACCGAGTCGACAGTTATCGAATCTTCGTCGGATACTTGGAACTTACCGAGTTCAAACTCCTCGACATTAAATATCTGATATTCAAGTCCGTTCTTTCTCAACACCCTCACGCTCTGCTTGTAGGCATCACCTGTGAATCCGCCAGCGTACTTGAGTGCCGTGCCAACGCTCTCGTTCTTCTTCATCTCGTAGAACATAGGGCGTTTTACCTTACCTGCCACGTTTACAAGGCAGTCGTACGCTCCTACCACAATCACGTCGTTGTCGGCAAGTCGCACGTTGCCAGTCAGTTTGCCGTTAAGGATATAATCGTACACATCGACCGTGCTTACCAGTTTGCTGTTGCGATACACCTTAATGTCGCGCATCGTACCAATCTCGTTCACGCCGCCAGCCATGTAAAGAGCGTGGAACACAGAAGCGAAGGCAGAGATTGTGTATGTTCCGGGCGTAACCACCTCGCCCATTATGTTCACGGTTATGGTCTTGGTGTCGCCCACCGTAAGGCGCACTTGCGAGTTGACGTAGCTTGAGCCAACCTTGCGTTTCAGGTATGCGTTTGCCTGAGCCACCGTCATTCCGCCTATCGTAACAGGTCCAATCTCGTCGATGACTATTGTGCCGTCGGGCGAGATTGTCGATTCTATTGTCTTCTGAGATGCGCCCCACACATCGATGAACACTTGGTCGCCCGGTCCGAGCTTATAGTTAGATGGTGTGGCGATATTCATATTCGGTTCGAACGACAGATTCTTGTTGTTGAAGATGTTACGTCCGAAAATCTCACGTTTATGTTTTTTCTTCTTTTCGAAGAGGAAATCGAACTCCTCATCGAGCGAGTCGGGCATGATGAAATCGAGTTCGCGGCGCATGTTCTTCAGTTTTATGCGCTTCTGTTTCTCGGTCAGTTCCTCATCCTTCTCTTTCTCGTCGTCGAAGGTTTTCTTTCTGAAGTTATCTTCTTTCTTTTCCTTGTCGTCTTTCTTCTTGTTGCGCAGGCGCGATGCCGACTTCTGCTTCTCGTCGTCTATGCCTGATATGTTCTTTGCGCCCACCACGTCGCCGCTTTTCTGCTTGTTGTACTTAGCCTTTATGCGTCGAATCTGCTCGATGGTTACGCCCTTCTGCATCAGTTGTATTACAATCTGCGACTGTGATGTACCTTTGTTCTGCTCTTTCAGAATATATTCTATCACCTTGTCGTCGGACATAGACTGTGCCACGACAGGTGTTGCGCCCATAGTTAACAGAACAATGATTATTATAAGTTTTATATATTGTTTCATTTATAAATCAGGCTTGCCATTATATAGTATAACTACATGCAGGCATAATTATTGCAAAGGTACATATTTTTTCTGAAATAGTTTGGCGCACCGATATTTTTTTATACTTTTGCACTTCATAACTTACAAAATCCACGGGGTTGACCGGTTTTGACAGCGGGTTGAGGTGGTATGTAAGCATGCAGTGCTCCGTTGGTCGGCACTTTAATCTCGGCTTCCAAAC
>JBGUGY010000035.1:0-10963 GCA_045111775.1 Bacteroidaceae bacterium
TGCTCACGCCGCTGTCCTTTGATACCGCGCCTACTGCCAGAATGTTGAACTTACTTTTGTTTGCCGAGAAAGGTGCGTGTGCAAAAAGCGATTCGGTGGCAATCTCGGCATCATTGAAGAATGTCTCGAGCTCGTTTTCGGTATATCCCTCGGCAACGATGGCAACGTCAATGCACTCCTTCGGGTCGCCGCCCTTGTGGATATATCTTGTCTTCTGCTCTTTGTTCTGCTTCATCTGCCTTATCAGAATATCCTTAGGGTTGATGTGATAGGTGAGTTCTGAAACCACCTTGTTGTGCGTGTTTGTCAGACAGATTGTAACGTCCATCTCCTCCTTAGGGAAAGGCAGCAGAAAAGTGTTCTCGAACGATTTTGTAGCCTTTGTGCTCTCCTCGGTTGTGAGCCATTCCTGAAACAGACTCGAGAACGAAGTGGCATATACAACCTTGCCCTTGTGCTTCATGTAAATCTGACCGTTTCCGCGCAGAGGCAGAGAGTCCAGATTGTGCCTTCTGCCGTACCAACCGTCCGATTTTTTCAGTTCCGACACCTCGATATGTTGCAAATCGTGATTGCCGCTGAAGGTATAGTCTATTCTCAGCGTCTTGTCCTCGAAATAATCGCTAAAACTCTGTGCCACAATACTCTGCATCGCCAGAAAAAAAGCTGAGAAAATTAAAAATCTTTTCATTTGTAACTAATTTTGTATTTATTTTGTAAAAATATAACTACTTTTTTAAAGTAAAGTTACGATTTATAATCTACTTTGTGCTATATTTGCAAAAATTATTTAGAGTAATAAAAAATATGGGACAACATCAGATTGACAAGTTGGATGTGCAGATTCTGCGGATGATTGCAGAAAATGCACGAGTGCCATTCCTTGAGGTGGCACGAGCATGCGATGTGTCGGGAGCGGCCATCCACCAGCGTATTCAGAAACTAGTAAACCTAGGAATTTTGAAAGGTTCACAGTACCTAATTGACCCTGAGAAGATTGGTTATGAAACCTGTGCGTATATAGGCTTGTACCTAAAAGACCCTGAGCAGTTTGACGAGGTGACAGAGGCTCTCCGTAAGATTCCGGAGGTGGTTGAGTGTCATTTCACAACTGGAGGCTATGACATGTTCATAAAGATATATGCTCGCAACAATCATCACTTGCTGAGTATTATCCACGACAAGCTCCAGCCGCTGGGACTTGCCCGTTCCGAGACCATTATCTCGTTCCACGAGGCAATTAAGCGACAGATGCCAATCATGGATATTGAGAGCGACGAAAATGAAAGCGTAGATTAAGTTCTACGCTTTTACTTTTTTATATAGTCAACAAACGTGTATCGCTGTGCGTGCTTCTCGTCGGTCTCGTGTGCCTCGCTGTTTTTAACTACCCAAACATTCTTGTCAATCTCTGGGAAGAAGGCATCGGCATTCTCGGGAGTGTCGTCAACCTCGGTAGCGTAGATGACATCAGCCATCGGCATGGCTTCGCGATAGAGTGTCTCGCCGCCAATTATGTAAATGTCCTCTTCGCCCTTGCAGTTGTTCAGAGCCTCTTCGAGCGATGTGAAATGCTCTGCGCCGGCAAACTCAATGTCCTTCTGTCTTGACAGAACGATGTTGCGACGGTTTGGCAGCGCGCCTTTCGGCAGCGACTCGAATGTCTTTCTGCCCATTATTATTGTGTGCCCTGTTGTGAGTGCCTTGAATCTTTTAAGGTCGTTGCTCAGATGATAAATCAGCTGATTCTTGTAGCCTATGGCGTTGTTGCGGGCTATCGCGACAATTATGTTAATCATTTTTCTTCTGGATTTATTAAACTGAAACCTTTCCGGCAATGTGTGGGTGAGGGTCGTAGCCTTCGAGTTCGAAATCCTCGAACTTAAAGTCGAAGATATTCTTCACGTCGGGATTTATCTTCATCGTTGGCAGCTTGCGAGGCTCGCGCGAGAGCTGAAGCTTCATCTGCTCGATGTGGTCTTTGTAGATGTGCGCATCGCCCAGCGTGTGGACAAATTCGCCAGCCTTCAGTCCTGTAACCTGCGCAACCATCATAAGCAGAAGGGCATACGATGCGATGTTGAACGGCACGCCAAGGAATGTGTCGGCACTACGCTGATACAGTTGCAGGCTCAGCTTTCCGTTGGCAACGTAGAACTGGAAGAACATGTGGCAAGGCGGAAGATTCATGTTGTCGATGTCTGCCACGTTCCAAGCGTTCACGATAAGTCGGCGCGAGTTAGGGTTGTTCTTTATCTGCTCTATCACTTCCGAAATCTGGTCAATGTATCCGCCTTTGTAGTCGGGCCACGAGCGCCATTGGTAGCCGTAGACGTGTCCGAGGTTTCCGTCCTCGTCTGCCCATTCGTTCCATATTCTTACGCCGTGCTCCTGAAGCCACTTTACGTTAGTGTCGCCTCTGAGAAACCACAGAAGTTCGTAGATTATCGATTTCAGGTGAACCTTCTTCGTAGTCACGAGCGGAAATCCGTCTTCGAGGTTAAAACGCATCTGATGGCCGAATACGCTGATTGTTCCCGTTCCGGTGCGGTCGCCCTTCTCAACGCCCTCGGTCAGTATTCTGTTTACAAGTTCAAGATATTGTTTCATTAAATGTTTTGATTTTTTAATTGTAGGCAAAAGTAATATTTTTTTTGCAAATGAGCTTTATGCATTATATATATTAAGGTAAAAAGACTTGTTCTATTTGTACGATTATGTTAATATTGAAACCAAGTTGTAATGTTAAAAAATGTGAAATATTTTAGGATTTTTTCACATTTGTTAATATTTTAGTCATTTGTTGTTATGACGGTTTTGTAATTAAAAAATTATAATATACAGATATTTAAGCAGTTAGATATTTTGCTTCAAAAAAAGTTAAAAAATACTAAAAAATAATTATTAAAAAATTTGTTAAATTTAATTTTAGTGTTTATATTTGCAATGTGATAATAAAACAGACTCGGATGCGAGTCGAAAAACATAAGTTGAATTGTTGAAGTTGATGTCGGATTAAGACAAATAAGATGAGGTTATCACTGAATGAAGTGAACTCATATTATAAAGTTATATTGGGTAAAATAGTGATTTTAAGGTAAAGCTTTTGAGTTTGGATTGAAAAGATTACAGTTATTGTACTAGTTTTAGGTAAGTTTTAGGTAGTTTATTTATGATTGTAGTAGGCTGTTGCACGTGAGTGTAGTAGCCTATTTTTGTTTTGTATAGTTTCGGCTTGCCTAAAAATCGTATGATTTATTTTGTTCTGCTTTCGGATTGCTGTATCTTTGCCAATAGTATGAATATTCCAGAAGATTTTGAATTATATACACGCAGGCTTATAGGCGATGACGAATATAAGTCGCTCGCCGATGCGCTTGCCACCGAGTCGCCGGTGAGCATAAGGCTCAACCCGGCAAAGTGGACTGACGAACTGCCGGCGCAGACTGTGCCGTGGTCGGAGAAGTACGGCAGGTATCTCGAAACACGACCGCCTTTCACGTTCGACCCTCTGCTTCATTCGGGTGCATATTATGTTCAGGAGGCATCGTCGATGTTCCTGACGCAAGTCGTTGAGCAGTATGTTGACAAGTCTGTCGTTGCGCTCGACCTCTGCGCATCGCCCGGCGGAAAGAGCACGCTTCTTCGCGCAGCCCTTCCCGAAGGCAGTCTGCTTGTGAGCAACGAGCCTATACGTCCGCGTGCTCAGGTGCTTTCTGAAAATATAACCAAGTGGGGACATCCGCTCAGCATCGTAACGAATAACTATCCTGCCGATTTCTCAAAGTTCGTGCATCTGTTCGACCTTATTGTTGCCGACGTGCCTTGCTCGGGCGAGGGAATGTTCCGCAAGGACGAGGTGGCTGTTTCGGACTGGAGCACCGCCAAGGTTGCCGAGTGCGAGAGCCTTCAGCGAAGCATAATAAACGACATCTGGGCTTGTCTGAAGCCCGGCGGACTGCTTGTTTACAGCACTTGCACATACAACGCCCTCGAAGATGAAGGCAACGTTGAATGGATTGTCAAGAATCTGGGCGCGGAAGTCTTGAAGGTTGAAACGAAACCCGAATGGAACATAAAGGGCAACACCGTTGGCACGCCGTACGATGTGTATCATTTTATGCCGCACATCACAAAGGGTGAGGGTTTCTTCCTCTGCCTAATGCGAAAGCCTTTGGATGCCGAGGACGATATTCCGGAGGAGAAGCCGGCAAAGAAGAAAAAAGGCAAGGATGCGAAGCCGAAGAGCGAGCCTGCGTTTCCGAAGGAACTGAAGCAATATGTTTCGGGCGACTTTGAATTTGTGTGGCGAGGCGAGCAGCCTGTGGCTTTCCCAACGGCATACATTGATGTATATAACAATATCGTCAAGGAACTTAGCGTGATGCACGCCGGCGTTGAACTCGCCACGCTGAAAGGCAAGGACTGGCAGCCCGATGTGGCTCTGGCTCTGTCGACGGCTCTTAATCGCGAGGCGTTTTCGACGGTGGAACTCGACTATATGTCGGCAATAGCATATCTGCGCAAGGAGGCAATTGCCATGCCCGACGGAACTTCGCGAGGATATGTTCTGGTAACCTACAAGAATCATCCGCTGGGATTCGTAAAGAACATCGGAAACCGCGCCAACAATCTGTATCCGCAGGAGTGGCGCATACGCAGCGGATTTATTCCGAAGGAGATTGAGGAGAAGGGGCATTTCTCTTTTATGTAAGTAAAATTTGTTAATTTTGCACTTCCAAAAAAGAAGAAACAAATATGATTGTATGTATTGCCGAGAAACCGAGTGTTGCCAAGGACATAGCCAATGTGCTTGGAGCAACGTCGCAGCGCGATGGCTATCTTGAAGGAAACGGCTATCAGGTAACGTGGACATTCGGTCATCTCTGCGAGTTGAAAGAACCTCATGAATACACGCCGATGTGGAAGCATTGGACTCTGAGCAGTCTGCCGATGATTCCGCAACGCTTTGGCATAAAACTGAAGGCAGACAAGGGCATCGAGAAGCAGTTTGCGGTGATTGAGAAACTGATGTCGAACGCCGAGAAGATTATAAACTGCGGCGATGCCGGGCAGGAAGGAGAGCTGATTCAGCGATGGGTGATGCAGAAGGCTGGGGCGAAATGCCCTGTGGAGCGTCTGTGGATTTCGTCGCTGACCGAAGAAGCTATACGCGACGGATTCAAGGAACTGAAAGACCAGTCGGTTTATCAGTCGCTCTACGAGGCTGGACTCTGCCGCGCCATTGGCGACTGGGTCTTGGGTATGAATGCAACTCGTCTGTACACCTTAAAATACGGACAGAACAGGCAGGTGCTCTCGATAGGACGAGTACAAACGCCTACGCTGGCACTCATCGTAAAGCGTCAGCACGAAATTGACAACTTTGTGCCAGAGCCTTACTGGGTTCTGACAACGAAATACCGCAACGTAATTTTTGCATCGACCAAAGGCAAGTTTACGAGCAAGGAAGAGGGCTTTGCCTTTCTCGAAAAGGTAAAGAACGCGCCGTTTACCGTTACCGATGTGTCGAAGAAGAACGGAACGGAAGCACCTCCGCGACTGTTCGACCTTACGTCGCTTCAGGTTGAGTGCAACAAGAAATTCGGCTATTCTGCCGACCAGACGTTGCAGCTTATCCAGTCGCTCTACGAGAAGAAGTTCACCACTTATCCGCGTGTTGATACAACATTCCTGAGCGATGATATTTACCCAAAGTGTCCGCAGATCCTTTCGGGACTTCGTGATTATCAGCAGTTTATTGCCCCTCTTGCAGGAAAGAAACTTCTGAAGAGCAAGAAGGTGTTTGATTCGAGCAAGGTGACCGACCACCACGCTATAATCCCTACGGGAGTGCCGCCAACCAATCTTTCGGACATGGAGAAGCATGTGTACGATATGATTGCGCGCCGTTTCATTGCCGTATTCTATCCCGACTGCAAGTTTGCCACTACTACCGTTATGGGCGAGGTTGATAAGATAGAGTTCAAGGCAACAGGAAAGCAGATTATGGAACCGGGCTGGCGTGTGCTTTTCGAAAAACAACAGACCAATCTGCCTGACGAAGAGGCGAATAAGGAGAAGGATGAGGAACGCGTTCTGCCTGCCTTCGTTAAGGGAGAGAGCGGTCCGCACATTCCCGACCTTGCCGAGAAGATGACCACTCCGCCTAAGTTCTACACCGAGGCAACGCTTCTGCGCGCCATGGAAACGGCAGGTAAGCTGGTCGACTCGGACGAGTTGCGCGATGCTTTGAAGGAGAACGGAATCGGTCGCCCGTCAACCCGAGCAGCCATCATCGAGACGCTCTTCAAGCGCAAGTATATCCGCAAGGAGAAGAAGAATCTCGTTGCTACTCCTACAGGCATGGAGCTTATCGGACTTATCCGCGAGGAATTGCTGAAAAGTGCCGAACTGACTGGTATCTGGGAGAAGAAACTACGCGAGATAGAGAAGAAGAGTTACGATGCGGCAACCTTCGTTGGCGAGCTGAAGCAGATGGTTACGGACATTGTAAATCAGGTGCTTGCAGACAATACAAACCGAAGAATTTCGTTAGAAGTAGAGGAGGAGAAGCCTGCGCCTAAGAAACGCGCTCCGCGAAAGTCGTCGAAGAAGAAAGACGGCGACGAGGGCGATGAGGCTGCGGTGGCATCTGGCGGCTCGGACAATCCGAAGCCAAAGCCGGCATCTCCGTCGCTCGTTCCGTCCGACGAACTGATAGACACGGTGTGCCCGGTGTGCGGACAAGGTCGCATAATAAAGGGCAGGGCGGCTTACGGGTGCTCAAACTGGAAGTCGGGCTGCAAGTTCGTCCTTCCGTTTAATACTGAAGTCAAATGAAATCGAACATCATAGTCTTAGTGCTTGGCGCGCTTATGCTTTTCTCGTGCGGAGCGGAGAATTCCGTTCGCAAGGCGGAGCAGTCTCTTGCCCTTGGCGAATATTTCAACGCTGCGCAGATGTATAAAAAAGCATATAGCCAGACACCGCCGAAAGAGCGCAAGCTGCGTGGCGAACGCGCTTTCGCTCTTGCCGAGTGCTACCGAAAGATAAACTATACGTCGAGGGCGAGAGGCGCATATCAGAATGCTGTGCGGTACAAATATCGCGATTCTATCGCCTTCTTCTACCTTGCCGAGATGCAGCGGCGCGACAAGGATTACAAGAACGCTGCCAAGAACTACGAGATTTACCTCGCGCACAAGCCTGCCGACAAACTCGCCATGAACGGTTTGATTTCGGCTCAAAATGCGCGGAAATGGAAAGAAGAATCATCGGGCTACAAGGTCAAGAAGATTGATATGTTCAACTCGCGCCGTTCCGACTTCTCTCCGATGCTTCTGGGCGACGACCAACTTTTTCTGTCATCAACGCGCCCGCAGGCAAAGGGCGATAAACTCAACGGAATAACGGGCGTGAAGAACGGCGATTTCTTTGTCTGTAAGAAAGACGAGAAAGGCAAATGGACTCAGCCTGAGGTTATTACCGATGCAATAAACTCAGAAGAAGACGAGGGCGCATGCTGCTTCACTCCCGACGGAAAAACGATGTATTTTACCCGATGCCGCGAGGACGAGTCGTATCCGCGCTATGCCGAGATTTTCAAGAGCACGCGCTCCGATGCTTCATGGAGCACCCCTACGGCTTGCGTTCTGACCAAGGATTCGCTTTCGTCGTACGCCCATCCGGCAGTATCGCCCGACGGACAGTGGCTCTATTTCGTTTCTGATATGCCCGGTGGAGAGGGCGGACTCGACATCTGGCGCGTTCGCATAACTGCCGATGATAATTTTGGCGGCGTTGAGAATCTGGGCGCGCCGATAAACACGCCCGGCGACGAGATGTTTCCGACATTCCGTCCCAACGGCGACCTTTATTTCTCGTCTAACGGACATCCGGGCATGGGCGGACTCGATGTGTGGTGCGCAAAGCAAGATTCGCTCAAGGCATGGACGCTTAACCGTCTTGGCTATCCGCTCAATTCGGAGGGCGATGACTTCGGTCTTACGTTCGATGGCATTTACAACCGCGGATTCTTCTCGAGCAATCGCAATGATGGTCACGGATGGGACCACATCTACAGTTTCGAGCTTGCCGAAAATATCCTCACCGTTCAGGGATGGGTTTACGAGAAGGACGGCTACGAACTGCCTCAGGCGCTCGTCTACATGGTCGGAAACGATGGCACAAACCAGAAAATCAGCGTGAAGGGCGACGGCTCGTTCGTTGTAGAGGTAAAGCCTAATGTCGATTACGTTCTGCTTGGCACTTGCAAGGGCTTTCTTAATCACAAGCAGGATTTCAGAGCCGATACTGCCGGCGTTACAAAAGAATACGTTCTGCAATTTCCGCTGCCGTCAATCAGTCGCCCTGTGTTGATAGACAACGTGCTCTACGAGTTCGACAAGGCTGATTTGACCAAGGATTCGGAGACTGAGCTGCTGGCTCTTGTTACGCTGCTCAACGAGAATCCGAACATCACAATAGAGCTTGGCGCGCATTGCGACTATCGCGGCGACGAGAAATACAACCTGTGGCTGTCGCAGAAACGTGCCGAGTCGTGCGTCAACTTCTTGATAAAGAACGGAATTGCGAAAGAGCGCCTCACTCCGGTCGGATATGGCGTAACCAAGCCGAAGACCGTAAGCAAGAATATGCTCGAATCGTTCGACTTTCTGAAGGAAGGCGATGTGCTCTCAAAGGATTATATTGAGAAACTTCCAAACGAGCAGCAGGAAATTTGCAATTCATTGAACCGCCGCACCGAGTTCCGCGTACTCAGAACAACGTACAATATGTTTGAAAAGTAAAAAGTCGTGCTACGTTTATAGAAAAATCCTCTGGTTGAATTCCCAACCAGAGGATTTTTCCTTCGACGTTCCTTGGCTCTATTTTGGGTTTATAAAAAAGCAAAATAGTCCACTTTTTCTACAATTATGAATTATACGTCGAATAGCAATTGGGCTTCCCCAGAGTTTCACACTTACCATACTAACCCCAATTACTACATTGGCAAATTCCTATTAAGAGCTATCCTATTCCGATTCTCACCACTTAGTCTACCCTCATAAGCTCTTCCCCGTATCTTCCGTCTTGCTTCCCTCTTACTATCCCCTTGCTACCCCCTTACTAGAATCTATCTTGAATCTACCTTCCTTCTATCTACCTTCTTCTTTCCTTCTTGCTACCTTCTTCCTACCCACTATTTTGTGTTTACCAAAAGGATGATTTATATTGTAATTGTTCTTTGTGAGCCCTCGGCAATTATGAATTGAGACTGATGAGATTTTTCAATTTTCAACTTTCAAAAAGAAACAATTATCAAAAATTTACCCCCATTCTCCTTTCAAACTCATCTGAATACGTGCGACTTATAGGAATGTGCTTGTCCGTGCCGAACATTTGCAGTTGGTAGCCGCTCGAGCGCCTTCCCGAAACTGATTGGATGAAATCCATATTCACGATAAAGGCGCGGTGGCATGCAAACATACACTTAAAGCCGTCGAGCGACTGGCGGAGTTGCTTTATCGTTATGCGCAGCGAATGGTTGCACACCTCGCCGTTGTGCAGAAGGCAGATGTTGGCGTAGTTCTTCATCGACTCGATGTAGATTATTTCTTCGATGCACACCTCGAGAACGGCGTTGTTGGTGTTTCCCGTAAGCGTGATGATGTTCTGTTGCGGCGTTCCGGATTCCTTCGGGGCGTCGATGCCTTCGAGTCTCTGTTCAAGATGCGCGTTTATGGCTCTCATCGTCTCCAGTTCGGCTTGCAGATTGCGGTTCTTTGTTCGGTAAACCTGCACCACGAAGATGAATACCGACATCAGCCCAACTTGAAAGCAGACTATAAGATAGTTGATGACCGAGAACTCGCCTTGCGTGCAGTACCAAGCCGAATGAAGGTTGCCCCAGCTGAACCACGAAATGCTTGTCAGAATGGCTGCCGAGGCGATAGGGATATTCACGGCGTGGAACACGATGATGTCTTTTGTCTTTGTTGCGCTGCGGTGCGTGATGGCTCTTGCAATGCTGTACGACAGCACGGCTACGGCAAACGCAAGTACCGACACAAATACGATGAAGTGCATTCGCTTGTCCGTCATCTGCTCGATGCCGAACGGTTGCAGAAACGACAGCACGAAAGCCGTCATTAAGGCGATGATTCCTGAGTCTTTCAAAATATTCTTCATGCCGACAAAGATAGCCGTTTTCTTTCAAAAAGGGGCGATGGCGCAGTCGCATTTTGTCCCTCAAGCGTTCCAATTCGTCCCATTGTGCAGCGTGTGTCCCTCGTTGTCCGTGCTTCTGTCCCTGCATATTGCGTGCAATCTTTATTCTGCGCATCTTTGCAGCCAGACAAAACGCAATAATCAGAAACACATGAAGAAATTTGTAATGTTCATTACCGTTGCCGTTGGACTGATGCAGACATCGTGCAACAGAAAACTGCTCGATTATGAGTCGGACGATGTTAGGGTAGAGATTGCCGAGGGCGAGGAGTGGCTGCACGATTTTCCGCTCTTTCTTGGCATAAAGAAGAAAAATCCGCCGCAGATTGCAATCTGGATTGAAGATTCGTCGGGCAGATATGTCTCTACCATCTATGTTTCGCAGAAGATAGCCACCGAGGGTTGGCTCAATGCCAGCGGAAACCGACGGAAGGAGGCTCTGCCGCGATGGTGTCATTCGCGCGGAATACAGTATGACGACGGACTTTTCTGTCCGACAAAGCAACAGCCTGTAACCGATGCCTTGACTGGCGCAACGCCGCGCAAGGGATTCGGCACATATTTCAGAGAGAAGACGGGACTGCAACGCTTTCGCGTGCTGGTTGAGGTGAACCACTCAACCGATTTCACCGATGTGTATGCCGAAGATGCCACGCCGTCGAGCCCTTACTATTCGGGTGGAAAAGAGGGCAGCGGACAGCCGGCTCTCGTATATATGGCAGATGTCGAT
>JBGUGY010000036.1:0-6426 GCA_045111775.1 Bacteroidaceae bacterium
TTTCAAATGTTTTTATGGTTCATTAGCTGATGTTCTAAGCAAGAGCCGTCCATACAACGAATGTTGAGTATTCCATCTGCAAATTCAACATTCTCGCAGATATCTGGCAAGTCTATCTTTTCAGAAACAACATATTGGCGGTTTACTACATAAACTTCCATTTCGGAAACGACAATCAAGAATTTATCGCTTCTTATTGTACAAAGAAAATAACACGAAAAATCCAGATGCAGCTTCTCGACATTATTGCGCAAGTCTGTCACAACGAAAACAGAGTCTATGCCGAAGGAATAAATGCCCTCTTCAATCTCAACAATCTCGGGCGGCACGAGTTCGCTTTTCCAACAAAGTTTGTAACATCCCCACGGAGTCACAATCTTTGCAAAACTATGGCAAAACCGAAAATCTCCCTCTATAATCGCAGTACAGTTTAAGTTCAGATATTCAGGTTCTGAGATTTTTAGTATACGCACCATACAACTTCCCATTTTGAATTGTAATTTCATTCGACAATCCACAATTATCAGTTAACATATAGCCAACATATAGCCTACATATAGCTTACATATAGCTTACATATAGCTTACATATAGCCTACATATAGCTTACATATACCCTACATATAGCCTACATATAGCTTACATATACCCTACATATACCTTGGATATACTCTGCATATTACCTGGACGTTCCTACGACGTTCCTTGGATGTACCTTGAATCTACCTTCCTTCTTCCTTCCTTCTTCCTTCCCACTTTTTTGTATTTACCAAAAGAACAATTCGTATTATAATTGCTCTTTATAATCCCTCAGCAATTATGATTTATCAATTGTGAATTGTGAATTGTCAATTGTCAATTGTGAATTGTTTATTTACCTCAGCTGGTCGAGAAAGTTTTCAAGGTCTACCTTCCATTTGTTGTTCGACTTTACAACCTGAAGTGTTATGTTGCGACTTGTAAGTCTGCCGTCGACACCTATCGAGTCCCAGTTAAGGAAATTGCTTACGCGGCATCTCACCTCAGCAGCATCGGCCGCCTTGTTAACCTTCAGACTCTGTATTGCCACGCTTGCGCCGTTTCTGTCTTGCGCCACAGTTGCCAAATCGTCTTGCGACACGTTCGACGCTATAAACTTAATGACGTTTCGTGAGCGCGGAGTGCAATACTCAACCGCCGCACGGTAGCGCATGTTAAAAAACGAATCGGCAAATGTCTGCGCGCACATCCTGATGGAATCGTTGCGCGCCTCTATCTCCTTATCCACCTTAGACTTACACGACGAAAGGCACATACAGCCCATCAGTAAAGCCATAACAAACGAATATATAAACTTGTGCATTCTGATTTTAAATTTGTTATGCAAAATTAAACAAAAATATAACAAATGTTTGTCATTTCGTATTTTTATATTTATTTTTGCTCAAATTTTTGTCCTTATGTTGAAATTCAAGAGTTTCGGAAGCGGCAGCAGCGGTAACTGTTACTATCTGAGCAACGGCGAAGATGCCCTTTTGATTGATGCAGGAGTGGGCATCAGAGCCCTGAAAAGATACTTCAAAGAGGCACAGCTAAAATTCGACAACGTGCGCGGTGTTCTGATTACACACGACCATGCCGACCATATAAAGGCTGTTGCACATCTTGCCAACGACTATTGCATCCCCGTATATACAACCACCAAGATACACGAAGGCATACGCAAGAGCTATTGCGTTACCGAAAAGATTGAAGCTGAATACGTTAAGCTGCTCGAAAAGGAGCAGGAAACGGAGATTGGATGCTTTAGCGTGTGCTCGTTCGAAGTGCCGCACGACGGAACAGACAACGTGGGCTACCGCATACGAACAGCAGGCAAGACCTTCTGCGTGCTTACCGACATAGGGCACATAACCCCTACCGCCGAACAGATGATAAAAGATGCCAACTACCTCGTGCTCGAGTCGAACTACGACAACAGCATGCTCGAGATGGGACCTTATCCGGCATACCTGAAGGAGCGCATAGGCGGAGAGAACGGCCATCTATGCAACACCGATGCCGCCAAGGCTCTGGCTGACAACTATCACGAAGGACTGACGCACGTATGGCTATGCCACCTTAGCGAGGAGAACAACCACCCTACCATCGTAGAGAAGTGCATCGGCGCACACTTGTACGAGATTGGACTCATCGTCGGAAAAGACATCAACATAGAGGTTCTGAGGCGCAAAGTGCCTTCGGACATGTACGAACTTTAACCACGCACATAAGATATGAGAAGGATTGCCGCGTGCAAACTGTTCATAGCCGGTAAGGACGAGCCTCTGGGCAGGCACATCGTAGAGATTGCCGGCGAGGAAGGACGGATGGTCAACCACTTTCCGCTGGGCGAGGAACTGCCCATGACCGAGTGGCTGGGCGGCGTTCTGCTGGCATCGCCATGCTGCGAGTGCGACATCACTCATCCGCAAAGCATTGACGAGGTGATGGATGCCCTCGACATGACCAACGGCGACACGCGATGCCTTCACATCTGGCATCTGTCGAGAATAAACAGCGAGACGCTGGAAATTCTGCCCGACTGCATATTCCAACGTCTCGATGATGAAGAAGATGATGACATCTTCTGATAAATAATTCTTTCTGAAACTTAATCCTGAACAGGACGTACGCTCATAGCCACGTTCATAGCGAAATAGCTCTTGTAGTTTACGCCCGACTTAAAGTACATAATCTCCGAATTACCCTTAGCCGTGCAGGTTGAGGCTCTGTAATATCCTTCCTTACCGAATCCCTTCTCGGTTGTCTCGCCCTGCTTGCAGCCTGCTGCCGGCAAGTATATGCTGTTTCCGTTAGGTCCTGTATCCTTGTAGCCAGCAACGCTGTTTATGGTTGTCCATGTCCATAAACATTTCTTAGAACACAACTCCTCAACCTCACGAGCGGTTGGCATTCTCCACTTGCCGCCCCATCTTGTAGCAGCCACGTCCTTGCCAATCTTGCCGGTAATGCTGTCGGAAGAGGTGTTCAGACCACTTGCATCCTTGTCACCCTTAATGTCAGACCACATGAAGTAGCCTCCGTGCTCCTCGGGCGATGCCGCGCCAACGTTATGGTCGGCCCACTTAACGCTCAGACCAAGGTCTACCGCATTGCCAACCACAACTTCTGCCTCGTTTCCACTTGCGTCCGAAGCCTTACTGCCTGAGCCGCCACAGCTTGACATAACGGCAACGGCTGCCGCAAGCAAGCACATAGTAATTTTTCTCATACTAATTTAGATTTTTTACTTTATTTATACATTTGTAAACATAAATCTGATGCAAAATGCATATATTTGCATTCGACTTTGCAAATATAGTAAAAATTAGTAATATCAATGAAATCACTATTGACAACTTTGGCTTTTGCCACAGCTATCAGCGCATCGGCGCAGAACAACATTACCGTTAACGCCCAGAAACTGGGCGCGCCGATTCCGAAGACTATGTACGGAATCTTCTTCGAGGACATCAACTTTGCTGCCGACGGTGGTCTGTATGCCGAGTTGGTAAAGAACCGCTCGTTCGAATTCCCAAACCATCTGCAAGGCTGGACGGCATTCGGAAAGTTCGAGGTGCGAAACGATAATCCGGCATACGACCGCAACCCTAACTACGTCCGCCTCATTCCGGTGGGACACCGCCACAAGCGCACAGGCTTGGAGAACAGCGGCTTCTTCGGCATCGGTCTGAAGAAGGGCGAGGAATACCGCATCACGTTCACGGCTCGACGTACCGACGACAAGGACGCAACAATACGCATCCAGCTTATCGACCCGAGCAACATGGGCGAGGTTCAGTTTATTCAGGAGAAAGAGGCTAAGATTGCCATCGACTCTAAGGAGTGGAAGAAGTACACGGCAATAATAAAGAGCAAGGCGACTATCGACAAGGCTCACCTGCGCGTGCTTCACGCCGGAGCATCGGCGGTAGATATCGACCACATCTCGCTCTTCCCTGTGGATACTTGGAAGGGACATGAGAATGGCATGCGCAAAGACCTTGCTCAGGCTCTTGCCGACCTCAAGCCGGGCGTTTTCCGCTTTCCGGGCGGATGTATTGTCGAGGGTACTGAAGAGGGCGACCGCTACAACTGGAAGAACAGCGTGGGCGCGGTTGAGAACCGTCCGCTAAACCTTAACCGCTGGCAGTACACCTTCGAGCATCGCTTCTATCCAGACTATTACCAGAGCTACGGACTGGGCTTCTACGAGTACTTCCTGCTTAGCGAGGAGATTGGCGCAGAGCCTCTGCCTATCCTTAGTTGCGGACTGGTGTGCCAGTATCAGAACAACGACAAGGTTCACACTCCTGTCGAGGAGCTGAAGCCTTACATTCAGGATGCGCTCGACCTCATAGAGTTTGCCAACGGAGCAACAACCACAACGTGGGGAAAACTTCGCGCCGAGATGGGACACCCAGAGCCTTTCAACCTGAAATACATCGGCATTGGCAACGAGCAATGGGGCGACATCTACCCTGCTCACCTAAAGCCGTTTATCGACGCTCTGCGCAAGGCTCATCCCGAGGTTAAGATAGTAGGCTCGTCTGGTCCTGATTCAGAAGGAAAGAAGTTCGACTATCTGTGGCCAGAGATGAAGAAGCTGAAGGCTGATTTGGTTGACGAGCATTTCTATCGCCCAGCCGACTGGTTCCTGAAATCGGGCAACCGCTACGACAACTACGACCGCAAAGGTCCTAAGGTCTTTGCAGGCGAATATGCGTGCCACATCAAGGGCAAGAAGTACAACCAGTTCTACGCATCGCTCCTCGAGGCTGCCTTCATGACTGGTCTTGAGCGCAACGCCGACGTGGTTGAGATGGCAACATACGCTCCGCTGTTTGCACACGTCGAAGGCTGGCAATGGCGTCCGGACCTTATCTGGTACGACAATCTGCGCAGTTTCCGCTCTTGCAGTTATCTTGTTCAGCAACTTTACAGCCATTACAAGGGCAGCAACGTTGTCAGTCTGACTATGGACAACAAGCCTGTGGCAGGAAACGAGGGACAGAACGGACTGTTTGCCAGCGCGGTATTCGACAAGGCTTCATCGAGCTACATCGTGAAGGTTGCCAACACAAGCAAAGAACCTCAGCCTCTGAAGGTTAACTTCAAGCTAAAGAGCAAGAAGCAGAAACTTGCAGGCGCACACGTCATCACTCTCCAGAGCGACAATCTCGAGGCTGAGAACACGCTCGACGAGCCAAACAAAATCTCTACAAAAGAGAGCAACATGACGATAAGCGGCAACTGTCTCGACACGACAATCGCGCCAGAGACATTCGCAGTCTACATCGTAAAATAATTTTTTCATAAAGATTCAGTAAACGGCGTAATAGTCTCTTATTATGCCGTTTACTTCCATTTTACTAAACTTAAAATCTAATCATTCTAAAAAATGCCTTTGCGTTTTCTTTTTCTCTACATTTTCCTGTTTGCATCAGCCATCGCCAAGGCAGCTCCGCAACTGCACAAACTCGACATACGCGTGGTGCTGAGGCATAACGGCGACGCTCTAATTACCGAACGGCGCAACATGACCATCGACGACTACGGAACAGAATGTTACATCGGTTTGGGATACATGTCGCCAAGCACGGTGCGCGACCTTCGCGTTACCGACGAGAGCGGGCAGGAATACACCAACGTGGGCGAATGGGACGTTGACCGCAGCCGCGAATGGAAAACCGGCAAATGCGGCATCGTTAACAAGTCTAACGGGTATGAATTGTGCTGGGGTCTGGGTGCATCGGGCGAACGCACCTACATAACCGAATATGTCGTTACAGGACTCGTGCGTGCCCACCCCGATGCCGATGCCATACGCCATGTGTTCATGGACACATCGGTCAGCCCCAAGCCCGAAAAGGCAACGGTAACCATCGAGTCGGAAGACTCCGTGATGTTTACGACCGAAAACTGCGGCGCGTGGGGATTCCGATTCGCCGGCGACATGGTCTTCAGCGAGGGCAAGATAGTGGCAACCAACACCTATGCCTTCGGACAAGAAGACGGACTGTACATAATGGTGCGCTTCGACAAGGGCATATTCGAGCCGACTATTAAGGATAACGATACCTTCGAGCACAAGAAAGAGCAAGCCTTCGAGGGCAGCGATTATGCCGAAGACTTTTCCGAATGGACAATCGAAGACTGGCTTGGCGTCATCTTCGTAATAATAATCTTTACTTACGGAATAATTGAGATGCTGTGGGGCGGCATCAGTATATGGATGGCTCGCCGCAAGGCTTTCAAGAACCTTATGTGGTATCGCGACATTCCGCTCGGAGGCGACCTTCAGGAAGCCAACAATATCCTCAACGCCTACCGGTACTCCCGAAACGACTACAACAATCTGCTCTCGGCCTGCATACTAAGGCTAATAAGCATGGGAAGCATAGCC
>JBGUGY010000037.1:0-3620 GCA_045111775.1 Bacteroidaceae bacterium
ACAGATTCCGCCGTCGTATGTGATGTACGACCAGATGCGAATCGTTCAGCGCGACCTTACATCGTTTGCCGAATACGAGGTTTACAATAACAAGTGGAGCGAGGTTCGCGGACAGTCGCACTGCGTAAACTGCCATTCGTTCCAGAATTACCGCACGGCAAAGATGCAGATGCACGTCCGCGAGGGATTTGGCGGCACGCTGATTGCCGAAGATGGCGCGGTTAGGAAGATAAACCTAAAGCGCGAGGGTAATCCGATGGGCGGCGCATATCCGGCATGGAATCCTAAGTTCGATGTCATAGCATATTCGTCAAACCTCACGATGCAGAATTTCTTCACCGCCAACACCGCCAAGATAGAGGTGCAGGACAGCAAGAGCGACCTTGTTCTGTACGACGTAAAGAACGACAAGGTTGTGAGGGTTACCGACACGCCTTTCGACCTTGAGGTGTTCCCGACGTGGAGTCCCGACGGGCGATGGCTCTATTATAGCGTTGCAGCCGTCAAGGACACGGCGCGCATTGAGTTCGTAAAGCAGTACGACAAAATAAGATACAACATCTACCGCCGTCGTTTCTCGCCCGATTCTCTTTCGCTTGGCGAGCCCGAGCCAGTTCTGATGGCATCGGCTGACAGCCTCAGCGCAACGCTTCCGCGCATCAGTCCCGACGGCAGGTGGCTGCTTACAGGTCAAGCACCGTACGGCGTGTTCCACATCTGGCATCCCGAGGCTGATTTGTTCCTTACTAATCTGGCAACAGGCGAGACTCACGCGCTTGCTGAAGCCAATTCTAACAGAGCCGAGAGCTTTCACAACTGGTCGTCTAACGGAAGGTGGATTGTATTCACGAGCCGCCGCGGCGATGGCAACTTCACTCGCCTCTACATGGCTTATGTCGATGCCGACGGCAACGCGCGCAAGGCTTTCGAACTGCCGCAGGAGAATCCTCTTGCCGAACTCGAATCGATTTGGAGTTACAACATTCCTGAATTTACTGTCGAGAAGGTTCGCATTTCGAGAAAGGCTTTTTCTGATGCGGTAACGGGGGATTGACAATTTAGAAATGACAGTTGACAATTCACAATTGACAATGCGGAATTGAAAATTGAAAAATTAACAATGCAGAAAGTTGAAACTCTCTTATAGTTCTGCCAAATTCGATAGAGGACAATTAAGGATATTATAAAGACTGAAAGCAATGAAAGCAATAATATTTGGAATACTTTTTGTCATAGCGAGTAGCGTGAAGGCACAAGTTGAACCACCTTCTTTTGCACAAGTCGATTTAGATAAGGTCGATACAGTTGCTGTGGATTATAATTATATGTTGACAAAAAAAGGCGGGGATTATCGTGTTTTTAGGGCTGTATGCTCTTTGAAAATAGTAGGAAGACAAAAGAACATATTTAATAAATATTTTGTCAAAAATGCAGAGATAACTAAATTTGAAGATGAAAGAGGAAATCGGGTTGTGGAGTCTCTTAGTTTAAAAGATATGCTTCAAATGTATTGTATTACAAATAATAATACAAATAATTTCTATCTGTATAAAAATGGTTTTACTTACGCAAAAGAAGATTACAAATCTTTAGGCATTCACGCCTTTATAAAAGATTTGATAAAAGTAGCAGAATTCTACAAGAACAAGATTTATGCCGAGCCGACAGATGTAATAAAGAAATATGCAAAGAAGAAAATTTTGATAGAATATTCCGACAGCCTTGGCAAGACTACGAGTTGCACTATTTTGGGAAAGCAGATAGCATTTGACAACAAAAAGGTTAAAGACGCGGAAGCGTTGAGGTTCTGCCTCACTCGCCTCGACGACCTTTTCTTCAACGGCAACGACATGGCGCAATTCTACCACATCGAGAACAAGATAAAGCCCGAGGGCAAACTCTCGATAATCGTAGACCAAAAAGACTCTACCGAGATTCTGATGAAAGACAAAGTCATTGATGCCGACCGAGTTATGTATAACGATAAGTTGTATGAACTTATTGATTACGTCTGCAATTCACAATGCGGAATTGAAAGTTGAAAATTCATAATTGTCAATTGTCAACTGTTAATTGTGAATTATCTTAATGTTATGTATGTTATAGACGCTGAAAGCGTCTCCGCTTAGTAACCGTAGGTCGGAACGACCTGCGGAAAAAGAACCATCAACAGTAAGCACTCTGAAGGAGTGCCCCATCAGTCGCTATGGGCGACCGCTTTCAGGGTCGATGATATTCGTTGTGTTTCTGTCCGCAGATCCTGCGGATGCTGCGGTTACTGAGAGGTGACGCTTTCAGCGTCATTCTGAGTAATCATTTCATGATATAGGAAAAAGGCTTTTTCTGATGCGGTAACGGGGGATTGACAATTTAGAATTGACTGTTGACAATTCACAATTGACAATGCTGAAAATTGTCAATTGTCAACTGTGAATTGTGAATTGTTTTGATAAGAAAGTGGCGCAACTTCGCGGGGGAGGTTGCGCCACTTCTGTTTGTATTAAATTAAGAAATCGTTATTTTGCAAGGTTCTGCTGCTCGCTGAACTGCTTTGCGTCGTCCTGATATTTCTTTACCAGTTTGTGCTGCTTAAACGCATCTGGGGCAGTTGTCAGGATGTCCTCAATCTGCGGAGTCATAACAGGGTACTGCATGTTGCTCAGAAGCATCACGAACACGCCCATGCCGAGCACGTCGTTGTAGTGGCTCTTTATGAACGATGTCGTAAGCACGTCCTCCTTAGCCGAAACCTTCTGCATCTCAGCCATCAGACGCTGGTTTATTGTTTGCTCGTCAACGCCGTTAACAGTCATCTCGTACTCCATCTTCTGAATGTCTCTGAGCTGATTCTGAAGCGAGTCGCGGCTCTTGAAGAACTTGTAGAGCGTCTCGTTCAGCTCTGTTCCTCCCCAAACAAGGTCTTCTGCCTTCAGATCAACGCTAATTTCACCCTCTTCCAGAACTATAGGTATTACGATGTCCTCGCCGATAAACAGGTTTGCCATTGTAGCAGAATCAATCTGTCCCTTCACGGTAAACTTGCCGTGCGCCATTGTACCGGTTGCCACGGTAGCAAGCGAATCATCCTTGATAACCTTGACGGTGATTTTCTTGCCGTCAAGTTCAGATATGGCAGACGAGCCCACAATCTTGTACTTTTTTGCACAAGAAGCGAGCATCAGCACTGCCGCTAAAATCATTAAAAATTTGTGCATATAAAATTATTAGTATTTGTTTCTACTGCAAAAATAATATCCATTTTGGATAAATTGTAAATAAATTCATACTTATTGCAAGAATAACAGAAAATTTAAGTTTTTTTTATATTTTTGCGCCAAATATTTATAACAAGATGTAATGAGAAAGGTTATTTTATCAATTTTTGCGTTGGCGATGACACTCTGTGCCAAGGCCGACGAAGGTATGTGGATGCTTCAGCTGATGAAGGAACAGCATGTGATTGATCAGATGAAGAAATGCGGACTGCGCATCGAGGCAGATGACGTGTATAGCACTACCAAGCCTTCGCTGAAGGATTGTGTGGGCATCTTCGGAGGAGGATGTACGGGCGATGTTGTTTCTGCCGACGGACTGGTGCTTACTAACCATCATTGTGGATT
>JBGUGY010000038.1:0-2995 GCA_045111775.1 Bacteroidaceae bacterium
CCCGAGGGGGCAACTGCCGGAACGTATATCACGCGCATGATAGAACAGAATACAGGCGTTGAAAGCCGTCTGACGGTACTCGGCTACACTCAGCGCGGAGGAAGTCCTACGGCATACGACAGAAATCTTAGCACGCGCATCGGGGCAAAGGCTGCCGAACTCATCTCGAAGGGCGAATTCGGTCGTATGGTGTGCATAAAAGACGGAAAAACCGACTCGCAACCTCTTAGCGAAGTTGCAGGTCGGCTTAAACTCGTTATGCCAGATAATGAACTGCTCATCAGAGGACGGCAGATGGGGCTTTGCTTTGGATAAAAGCGTTATTTATTGTCGGCAAAGGCGGCGGCTTCTGCTGCCGCGATGATGTCCTCTCTGGTCATCTCCATTGTATTTACATGAATATTGTCGAGCGACATTTCGTCATCGACGCTGTTTGTCTGCTTTGCCTTTTGCTTTGAAGCAGGCTTTGTATCCTTAGGCTCGTCGGCAGCGAAATCATCGGCATCAGTTCCTGTGTCGGGAACAAGCTCTGTAGGCTCTTCCTCCATGGCTGTGCGCTTTGATTTCTCGGCAAAGACAGCATCTATAAACTGAGGCTCTTGTTTCAGACGAGTAAGTGCAACCTTGGCTGCAATCTGCTGGCTCTCTTTCTTAGAGTAGCCTTCTCCTTCACCGCTTTCAAGGCCTTCAATCAGTATTCTTGATGTGAACTTAGGGCTGTTGGCACTATCTGTGCTCTGGCTTACCAATTCAAATGATACGTTGACACGATTCTTCTGGCTCCATTCAAGCAATTTGCTCTTAAAGTTTACCTCTTTGTACGCAACCTTGTCGATGTTAAGGTAAACGTTAAGAATCTTGTTTTGCATGAACCACATGCAATAGTCATATCCGCGGTCAAGATAGATTGCTCCAATCAATGCTTCGAAGGCATTGCCGTTCATATAACTATTGTGTGAGATAGAGTGTGTCGACGACTTTACAAGTTTGTCTAACCCAATCTTCACTGCTATTTTGTTCAGTGTGTCGCGTTGGACAAGCTTGCTGCGTGTGTTAGTTAGAAAGCCTTCCTTCTTTCCCGGAAAGTGCTTGAACACGATGTCTCCGACAACTGCGTCGAGAATTGCGTCACCAAGGAATTCCAGCCTTTCATTGTTTATGGGCTTGCCTTTTCCTACCTTCTTCGATGATGATTTGTGCAGCAAGGCATGCTCGTAGAATTCAATGTTGTGAGGATAGAATCCGAGGATACTGTAAAAATTAGAATAAGACTCTTTATCCTTATGGAACAAGAGCCTTATTCTGTCTATGACATTTAAAAACACGATTATTCAGCGTATTTTTTTACGATAAGACATGCGTTATGACCGCCGAAGCCGAATGTGTTGCTGAGTGCAGCACGAACCTCGCGCTTCTGGGCTTTGTTGAATGTGAAGTTAAGATTGTAGTCCAACTCCTCATCCTTGTCATCTTCTTCATGATTGATTGTTGGAGGAACGATGTCGTTCACAACAGAGAGTGTACATACCATGGCCTCTATTGCACCGGCAGCACCGAGAAGGTGACCAGTCATAGATTTTGTTGAGCTGATGTTCAGCTTGTAGGCATGCTCACCAAACACCTCTTTGATAGCCTTAGCCTCAGAGATGTCACCAACATGAGTAGATGTGCCATGAACATTGATATAGTCAATATCTTCTGGTTTCAGACCTGCGTCTTCAAGAGCATTTCGCATTACAAGCTTTGCACCTGCGCCTTCTGGGTGTGAAGCAGTAAGATGGTAGGCATCTGCCGACATTCCTGCACCGACAACCTCAGCATAAATCTTGGCTCCGCGGGCTTTAGCATGCTCAAGTTCCTCAAGAACAAGAACAACTGAACCTTCACCCATTACAAAGCCGTCGCGACTGCCGCTGAACGGACGTGATGCTTTCTGAGGTTCGTCATTGCGTGTTGAAAGTGCTTTCATGGCGTTGAAGCCACCCACACCGCATTCAACGATTGCCGCCTCTGCACCACCTGTTACCATTACATCAGCCTTGCTCAAGCGAATAAGGTTGAATGCATCGGCAATAGCGTTTGATGAAGATGCACAAGCTGAAGTACAAACATAGTTTGGACCGTGGAAACCGTACATGATTGAAATCTGACCAGCAGAAATATCACCAATCATCTTAGGAATGAAGAACGGATTGTACTTAGGACCCTGAGTGGCTCCGTTTATAGCATAATTGCCGGCTTCTTCCTGGAATGTAGTCATACCGCCGATACCAACGCCCATAACGACGCCAATGCGGTCGAGATTCTCCTTCTCGGTATCCAAGCCAGAATCTTCAATGCTCTGTTTAGCCGCAGCGATGGCATACTGTGTAAACGGATCCATCTTGCGAGCCTCCTTACGGTCAATTCCGAATTCGGCTGCATTGAAGTTCTTTACTTCGCAAGCAAAGTGAGTCTTGAAGTTTGTTGAATCGAAATGAGTAATAGGTCCTGCTCCACTAACACCATTGACAAGATTGTCCCAAGTTTCCTTGACACTGTTGCCCAGTGGTGTTATTGCACCAAGACCTGTTACTACAACTCTTTTTAATTCCATATAAAAGATATAGGAATAAAATTATTTAGCGTTAGCCTCGATATAAGCGATAGCGTCGCCTACAGTACTGATCTTCTCAGCCTGATCGTCTGGAATAGAGATGCCGAACTCCTTCTCGAACTCCATGATCAACTCTACTGTATCCAAAGAGTCAGCGCCAAGATCGTTAGTGAAACTTGCTTCAGCCTTAACCTCAGACTCCTCTACGCCCAGCTTATCAACGATGATAGCCTTTACTCTTGATTCAATTTCAGACATAATTTTAAAATTTTAGTGAATAAATCCAATTATTATTTTAATTATTTGCGGTGCAAAGTAAACTATAATTTTCTACTTGAACAAATATTTAGTTAAAAAAACAACTAAAATGTGCACATTTTTTTTGTTTTTGTGCATTAG
>JBGUGY010000039.1:0-11849 GCA_045111775.1 Bacteroidaceae bacterium
TCGTACTTTTCAATTAATAGTTTATCAAGACTAAACGAAATTGGATATGGTCTTATCATATAGTCTGGAATTGGATAATCAGATTCATAATCTAACGGCTTGCCAAAACTAATATCAGCATCTATTCCAAGATTGTACAACACCTTTGGGACAACATCTACAAACTGTGCAACTGCCGCCTTCTCATTCTGTTCTTTAATAACAATAGGATCGTTACAACCAGATAATTCAATAGTATTTGAAATGTCGACAAAGAAATTATGCCCAAGTGCCTTACCGATAGTGGCTAATGTTGCAGTATTAATGCTGTGACTCTTAAAAAATTTGTATATGTTTTTCTCTGAGCAGCCTATTTTGTCTGCAAAGTCCTTTGGAGACATTCCACTTTCGTGGAATAAATCCTTAATGAGGTGTCCTATGTAAAAATCTTTATCCATATGTTTTTTTGCAAATGTATGAACTTTCCAAAAAAACATAAAACAAAATGGTATCCATTGTGGATACTGCTTGAATTTTTCCCCAGTCCAGCCGAATTTGCAATTTCCACCGCTAAAAAGTCTTGCATATTTTAGGTAGCATGCAACCATAGGTAGGGCACGGAATTTTAAGTAGGGCAGATAAGAAAATCAAAACCCGAACGCATCCCGAACGAAACCCGAACAAATCTATGATATTTATAGTGCAGAAAATTCGGCTAAGCCAACAAAAAAACGACCTTTGAAATTAAAGGTCGTTATAGTTTGGTGAGAATGTGTCGCCTTGTGTGAAGTCGCCGGTCGTGAGACCCTTCTTCAGCCATTTGTGACGCTGGTCGGCGCGACCGTGGTTAAAGCTCTCGGGAACCGTATAGCCCTGATGCTTCTTTTGCAGATAGTCGTCGCCAATCTTCGAAGCCGTGTTTAGAGCTTCTTCTATATCGCCATCTTCGAGCGACTTGAAACGCTTGTTCTCAAGATGTCCCCACACGCCGGCGTAGAAATCGGCCTGAAGTTCGAGGCGCACGCTTATCTGGTTAGCCTCCTTCTCGCTGACGCGGCTCATCTGCTGGTGTGCCTTCTGCAAGTCGCCCAAAAGATACTGAACATGGTGTCCCACCTCGTGCGCTATGACGTAGGCGTATGCAAAGTCGCCGTCGGCTCCGAGCGTCTTCTTCATGGTAGAGAAGAACGACAGGTCGATATAAACAGTCTGGTCGGCAGAGCAGTAGAACGGACCTGTTGAAGAGGTAGCGTTTCCGCATCCGCTCTCAACGGCGTTGGTAAACAGCACCATCTTGGGAGCCTGATAAGTCTTGCCCATCTTCTTGAACTCCTCGGTCCAGATATCCTCGGTCGATGCCAGAATCTGCTTTGAGAACTTTGCAAGTTCCTCCTCCTCGGCAGTTGGCTGATAATTCTGTTCAGTAGTCTGCCCGCCGCTCAGCGCGCCGCTTTGCGAAAGGTTCTGAAATACAGTCGAAAGGTCACCGCCCGACAGCAGGGTTATTACAACGATGGCAATAATTCCGCCAATTCCTGCCAGTCCAGCCTTTGCGCCGCCCTTGCCGCGGCGGTCGTCAACGTTGTCGCTTTCGCGTCTTCCGTTTAGTCTCATAGATATATGCTTTTATCAGTTTGAATTTAATTCTTTATTTTGCTGACAAAGATACTCAAAAAAAGCGTACATATTACTTGTCGTTAAGTTAATTATGCTTATTTTTGCAAAATAGGTAAATTCTTTAAGTTGATGAAAATAAATATTTTTAAGGTCGTGCTGGCTGTGATTATTGGCTTTTACCAGATTATGCCGATAAGTGCGCAGACAAAGGCACAGTTGTACAAGCAGTTCGGTTCGCCGTCGGGTGAGTCGCTGCCGTGGTGCTTCTGGTACTGGATGTACGGAGCGGTGAGCAAAGAAGGGATAACTGCCGATATTGAGGCTATGAAGCAGGCCGGACTGGGCGGATGCTATCTTATGCCAATCTACGGCACAGACCGCCGTCCCGAGTACGAGGGCAAGGCACAACAACTGTCGGATGAGTGGTGGAAGATGATTGGGCACAGCGTTGCCGAGGCAGACAGAAACGGACTACAGCTTGGCATTCATGTAAGCGACGGATTCGCCCTTGCCGGCGGCCCGTGGATAAAGCCCGAGGAGAGTATGCAGAAGATTGTATCTGCCGACACTATCGTTAGTCGCGGCAAGAAAGCCATAAAGCAAATAAGACTGCCTAAGCCAGAGAGCTACAAAGGATATTACGAAGATATAAAGGTTCTTGCCGTTCCTGTTATTAAGACTGAAGTGCTCGACACCATGCCGTGCCAAAAGACATACTCGGCAGGCGTAACGCTTAACAACGGAACATTCCGCGCCACCGGAAGTTGCTACATACAACTCGAATACGAGAAGGCATTTACGGTGCGCAGCGTAGAAATAACGCCATCGGTACGCAATATGCAGTCGCTTAGAATGACGATGCTTGCAAGCAACGACGGCGAAACATTCACCAAGGTAAAGGAGTTCGTACCGCCACGCAGCGGATGGCAGGACTCCGACTTCAGCTACACCTTTGCCGTGCCCGAGACAACGGCGCGCTACTTCCGCTTTACATGGACTCCCGAAGGCACCGAGCCGGGAAGCGAGAGCCTCGATGCCGCCAAGTGGAAGCCAAACCTTAAACTTAAGAACATCGTTCTCCGTAGGAATGCAAGCATAGACCAATGGCAGGGCAAGAGCGGACTTGTGTGGCGAATAGATGCCGACAAATCAGCCAAGCCATCGCTCTTTGTGAAGACAAAAGATATTATCGACCTTACCGCGAGCCTCTCGGCAGACGGAACGCTGAATAATCCGTCTCTGCCCGAAGGCTGCTGGCGCATTATTCGCATAGGCCACACATCAACAGGGCACGAGAATGCCACGGCAGGCGGCGGAAGAGGTCTGGAATGTGATAAGTTCAGCACATCGGCAGTAAAAAAGCAGATTGACGGCTGGTTCGGCGCAATATACAACCATGTTGACAAAGCCGTGGCGCGCCGCGTAATAACCCGAATGCACGTTGACAGCTGGGAGTGCGGCTCGCAGAACTGGAGCAGTAACTTTGCCGATGAGTTCAAGGCACGAAGAGGATACGACCTTATGCCTTATCTGCCTGTTATGACAGGCGTGCCGGTAGAGAGCCATGAGAAGAGCGAGCAGGTGCTGCGCGATGTGCGCAAGACGATAAGCGAACTCATCGTCGACGTGTTCTTCAAGACGGCAAAAGCCGAGGCAGAGAGATACAACTGCGAGCTGAGCACCGAGTGCGTTGCTCCGACGATGATGAGCGACGGACTTCTGCATTACTCTGTAAGCGACAGACCGATGGGCGAGTTCTGGCTTCAGAGTCCTACGCACGACAAGCCAAACGATATGCTCGATGCCATAAGCGGAGCGCACATCTACGGAAAGAACATCGTGCAGGCAGAGGGTTTTACGCAGCTTCGCGGACATTGGGACGAGACTCCAGCAACGGTCAAGTCGCTGCTCGACTGCAACTTCTCGCTCGGCATAAACAAACTGTTCTACCACGTTTATACGCACAATCCGTGGCTCGACCGCAAGCCGGGAATGACGCTCGACGGCATTGGCTTCTACTTTCAGCGCGACAACACATGGTGGACTCTCGGCGCTCCTGCCCTGAGCCTCTATGCCGCACGATGCCAGACGTTGCTTCAGTACGGCAAGCCGGTTGCAGATATTGCCGTCTACACAGGCGATGAACTCCCGTCGCGCGCCGTCCTCCCCGAGAAACTCATAACCCTTCTGCCGGGACTTTACGGCAAGGAGAAAGTCGAGGCAGAGAAGGCACGAATGAAGAACGAAGGTCAGCCGATGGACAAGGTGAACGGCGTGGGCTTTGCCAAGAACATAAACCGTGCCGAACTGTGGTGGGGCGCGCTTCACGGCTATCAGTACGACTCGATGAATCCTGATGTACTGTACAATCATGCCAAGGCAGAAGGCGGCAGACTCAGACTTGCATCGGGCGCAGAATACGCAACTCTGGTCGTTGATAAATCGAATATCTCGGAAGAAACAAAGAAGAAGATTGAAGAACTGAAGAAGAACGGCTGCGACGTGATTGACTACACTCTGAACGACAGCGAGTTGAAGAACGTGAAGCCCGATGTGATTGCATCGGACAGCATAGTGTGGACTCATCGCAAGGGCGAGGAGATGGACATCTATTTCGTGGCAAGCATTTCGGGCAGAAAGCGCGATGTTGAACTCAGCTTCCGCCAGGCCGACCGCATGGTTGAACTCTGGAATCCGATGACGGGCAAGACGCGCAACGATTTCGCCACAGAATACAAAGACGGCAGAACAGTCGTAAGACTCACACTTCAGCCGGCAGAATCGCTCTTCGTCGTGTTCGGACAGCAGGGCAGAAATGCTGAGACATCAGCCGAGCCGATGGTTCAGACCGAGCCGGCAGTCTTCGCATCAGAAGGCTGTCTGAAATTCAGCAGTCTGCCATCAACGACAATCAGCGGCAGCGCGAAGGACGTGTTCTTCGACTGGTCGGCATCATCCGACGAGAAGATAAAATATTACTCTGGCACAGCGGAATATCAGCTTAAACTAAAGCGACCAAAGACTGCCAAGGGCGCGAGAATCTATCTCGTACTCGACAATCTTCGCGATGTGGCAGCGGTAAAGGTTAACAATGCCGATTGCGGAACTCTGTGGTTCGCGCCTTGCAAGGTAGATGTGACCGACGCTCTGCAAAATGCCAAGGGAAAGACCGTCGATGTGCAGATTACCGTTCAGAACACATGGAACAATGCCATAAAGGGCGCGAGCGTTGGCAAAGCACCTTTCGACGGCATCTGGACAAATGCCAACTACCGCAGCAATCCGTTCGAGGTCATTCCTGCCGGACTGATTGGCGGCATACAATGGGAAGTGCAGCGATGAGGCTGCCTTCTCCAACCGAAAAAAGTAAAAACTATAACTAAATGATATAAATGAAGAAACTTATTTTCACACTTTTCAGCGCGTTGTGCCTGAGTGCAAGCGCAACAGTCAAGCTGCCGGCTTTGTTCTGCGACAACATGGTGCTTCAGCAGCAGTCGGACGTTAACATCTGGGGAACAGCCGATGCTGGCAAAACCGTAACGATTACGGCAAGTTGGGACAAGAAGGCTAAATTCACGGCAAAGGCCGGAGACGACGGCAAATGGAAGATAGCCGTAAAGACTCCGCAGGCTGGCGGACCGTATTCGGTAACCATCTCCGACGGAAAGAGCGTGACGCTTAACAACGTGCTCGTGGGCGAGGTGTGGCTTTGTGCCGGACAGAGCAACATGGAGATGCCGATGAAAGGCTTCAAGTGCCAGCCGGTTGAGAACGGCAATCGCGACGCGGTTCTCAGCACCAATCCAAATATGCGACTGTTTACCGTTAAACGCTCATCATCGCTCACTCCGAAAGATGATGTTGTAGGCTCGTGGCTCATGGCAAATGCCGAGAGCGTGCGCGAGTTCAGCGCAACGGCATTCTACTTTGGACGAATGTTGCAGATGGTAAAGCCTGATGTTCCCGTAGGACTCATCGTTACGGCATGGGGCGGCTCGGCTTGCGAGGCTTGGATGGACGAGAAGATGCTCGCCGATTTTCCTGCGGCTCAGATTCCGCGCACACAAGAGGACATAAAGTCGAAAAACCGCACTCCAACCGTTCTTTACAACGGAATGTTGCACCCTGTCATCGGCTACGGAATACGCGGCGCGATATGGTATCAGGGCGAGGACAACTGGAACCGTGCCGAGACATACAGCGACATGATGGCATCGATGGTTAGCGGATGGCGCGCGCAATGGGGCATAGGCGATTTTCCGTTCTACTATTGCCAGATAGCACCTTACGACTATTCGATAATTACCGAGAAAGGTCAGCCTATATACAACACCGCATATCTTCGCGAGCAGCAGGTTTTGGCTTTGCAGAAGATAAGCAACAGCGGAATGGCTTGCCTTATGGATGCCGGACTTGAGAAAGGCATTCATCCCGAGAAGAAACAGCTTGCCGGCGAGCGTCTGGCATATCAGGCTCTCAGCAAGACTTACGGAATGAAAGGCGTGGCTTGCGAGTCGCCAACCTTCAAGGAGATGACGATAAAGAACGATACAGTAGACATCGTTTTCAACAACTGCGGAATGTGGCCTTACATCAAGGGCGGCGAGAGCCAGAACTTTGAGGTGGCAGGCGAGGACGGCGTTTTCCATCCTGCCAAGGCTTGGGGCGTGCGCAGTCACATCTTGGTCAAGAGTGATGAGGTTAAGAAGCCCGTAAACGTGCGCTACGCCTTCAAGAACTGGGCGGAGGGTGATGTCTTCTGCGAAGGCATTCCGTTCACATCGTTCAGAACTGACAACTTCAAAGACCCACTCACAAAAAAGCAGTAGTCTTATTTTATGCGATTCTTAGTTTTCCTGATATTTGCAGTCTGCGGAATTGTTCGGAGCTACGCTCAGAACCCATTCGTACCGGCCGACTACGTCTGGACATCGCCCAGCCGCAACTCATCCGAGAGTATGCCATGCGGAGGCGGCGACATCGGTCTGAACGTGTGGGCTGAGAACGGTGACATTATGCTATACTTGGCAAAGAACGGCACGTTCGACGAGGCCAACACGCTTCTGAAGATGGGACGAATCCGCCTGCATTTCAACAATTACAAACTCGATGAAAGCGAAAACTTCAGGCAGATTCTGAAGACTTACGACGGCTACGTGCTCATAACATCGGGCTCGCTGAAAGTAAGGATTTGGGTCGATGCCCTGAACAGCCACAGCATAAACGTTGAGGCTTCGGACAAGAAGCAAATCGATGCCTCTCTGACTTACGAAAGCTGGCGCTATAAGGATTTGGAGATACGCAAAGGCGAGGGCCATCAGGGTAGTTACAAGTGGGTGATGAACAAGCAGACGCACACTTTTGCCGACAGCATCAGTCTGAAGGGCAAGAATCGGCTCGAAGTGCATCATCGCAACCGCCAGCAGACGGTTTTCGACACATCCGTATCGCTTCAGAAACTCGACGGCTCTAAGTCGAATCTTGCAAATCCGGTTGGTGGAAACGTTAGCTCAGCCATCGTCCTTCTCGACGGAATGAACTTCACGGGCGAGACTGCCGACGGCACATATCAGGGCACTCCGTTCCGCGGATGGAAGGCGCGCTCGCTTGCAGGAAAGAAATCTGTCGCTGCCCGAATATGGCTTTCTGCCGGGAGCGAGAAGACCGACATCCCGGCAAAGACCGACCATCGCAAGGCATTCGACAATACCGTTAAGTGGTGGCATGCCTTCTGGCAGCGCAGCTACATCGACATTCAGGGCGACGGGGCGAACATCTCGCGCAACTACGCGCTGTTCCGCTATATGCTCGGCTGCAATTCTGACTCAAAATGGCCTACGAAATTCAACGGCGGACTGTTTACCTTCGACCCCGCCTTGGTTACGGACAAATATCCTTTCAGTCCCGATTTCAGACTTTGGGGCGGTGGCACTTTCACGGCTCAGAACCAGCGACTTGTCTACTGGCCGATGCTGAAGAACGGCGACTTCGACCTCTTGAAACCGCAGCTCGATACATATTTGTATATGTATCAGAATGCCAAGGAACGATGCAAGGCTTATTGGAATCATCCCGGCGCGTGCTTTGCCGAGCAGATTGAGAATTACGGTCTGCCGAATCCTGCCGAGTACGGATTCAAGCATCCGCAGTCGCTCGATGCCGGAGTTGAGTTCAACGCGTGGCTCGAATACGAGTGGGACACGGTTCTCGAATTCGTGTCGATGGCTCTCGAGTCAAACCGATATTCGGATACAGACATAAGCAGGTACGAGGATTGGATGGTCGATGCCGTCCGCTTCTTCGACGAGCATTACCGTTATCTCGCCATCAGACGTGGCAGAAAGGAACTCAATGCCGACGGCAAAATAATCATCTTCCCCGGCAGCGGATGCGAGACATACAAGATGGCATACAATCCGTCGAGCACGGTTGCCGCCCTTCGCACGGTTTCTTCGCAACTCGTTGAATATTTCAGAAAGAAATACGGCGATGCCGACAATCCGATGGAGGGGCTGACTGCCGACGAGCGCACGAAGGTTCTGAAAAAGTTGCCGGCCAAGCTCGAAGGCACGGATTTGGTCGGATATTTCAAAGGCTTGCTGAGCCGCCTTCCCGACATTCCTTATCGTGAGATTGACGGCAAGAAGACAATCGCTCCGGCCGTTGTGTGGGAGCGCGTTCAGAATGTAGAGACTCCGCAGCTCTATCCCGTCTTCCCGTGGAGAGTTTATGGCGTTGGATGCTCCGACGACAGTCTGGCTGTAGCTCTGAATACATACAAACTCGATCCCGACGCTCTGAAGTTCAGAACATCGAAAGGATGGAAGCAGGATGCAATTTGGGCGGCTTGCCTCGGCTTGACCGATGAGGCAAAACAACTCGTAACCGAAAAACTTTCCGATGGTCCATACCGATTTCCTGCCTTCTGGGGGCCAGGTTACGACTGGAGTCCCGATCACAACTGGGGCGGCAGCGGAATGATTGCCCTTCAGGAGATGCTCGTTCAGGAGCGCGGCGGAAAAATCATCCTTTTCCCGTCGTGTCCGCCAGAGTGGAACGTGCGCTTCAAGATGCATCTTTCGGGCAATACTATTGTCGAGGCATCGCTCAAAGACGGCAAGGCTGAATATTCCGTCAGTCCGAAAAACCGTGAAAACGACGTAATTTTACTAACTCGCTGATTGCTCGCGTAGCAATTAGTGTAAAACGATAATAATGAAGAAGTTATTTCTTATTTCATTGTTCTGCATATCGAACTACGCTTTTGGTATACAGAACTGTATATCTTCCGACTCCGTGCAGTCCGTAGAGCTTGAAGGCAGAGAGCCTTCGGCATATTCGGCAGCAACATCGGTGGCAGGATTCTATCCGATAGCCAATTCGGGCAGAGTGGTTATGAATTTCAACCACGGATGGCGATTTTTCCGAGGCGATGCCAGCGGAGCCGAGTCGGCATCTTTCAACGACAAGGATTGGGAGATTGTTAGCACTCCACATTCGGTAGAGCTTGAGCCTGCCGAGGCCAGCGGCTGCCGAAACTATCAGGGCGTGGCTTGGTATCGCAAGCATTTCACTCTTCCGAAGGAAATGAAAGACAAACAGACAACGGTCTATTTCGAGGGCGCGATGGGCAAGCAATGGGTCTATGTCGATGGCAAACTCGCCGCAGAGCATCTCGGCGGATATCTTCCTTTCATGGTCAATCTCTCGAAGTTTGGCATAAAGCCGGGCGACAAGTGCGTTATTGCCGTAAAGGTTGATAACTCCGACGACAAGTCGTTTCCTCCCGGAAAGCGCCAATACACGCTCGATTTCTCTTATCACGGCGGAATATACCGCGATGTATGGCTCATTGGTCGCAGCGCATCGCACATAACAGATGTTATCGAGGTCGGAAAGGTTGCCGGAGGTGGTGTATTCATTCATTACAACGAAATTTCGGAGAAGAACGCCGTTATGGTTGTAAATACAGATGTAGAGAACTGCGGCACAAAGCAGAGTAGCGTTACGGTTGAGAATACGATAATCTCTCCTTCGGGAAAAGTCGTGAAGAAACTCCGCACCAGCGTCAAACTTCTTGCAGGCAAGAGTACGACCGTTGTTCAGCAGCTGTCTATTGCCAAACCGCAGTTGTGGAGTTGCGAGAATCCGCTTTTATATAAGGTTGAGACCCGCATCTTGAACGGAAAACAATGCATCGACGGCGGAATGACCCGCACCGGAATCCGTCGTATCGAGTTCCGCGGAAAGGACGGCTTGTGGATTAACGGCAAACGCTCAACTCAGCTTGTGGGAGCCAACCGCCATCAGGATTTCGCATACGTCGGAAATGCTCTGCCAAACTCTCAGCAATGGCGCGATGCCAAGCGATTGCGCGATGCCGGATGCCGCATCATCCGCGTGGCTCACTATCCGCAAGATCCAAGTTTCATGGATGCCTGCGACGAACTCGGCTTGTTCGTCATCGTGGCAACTCCCGGCTGGCAGTACTGGAACAAAAAGCCTGAATTTGCCCAGCGAGTGCATCAGAACACGCGCGAGATTATTCGCCGCGACCGCAATCATCCTTCGGTAATCCTGTGGGAGCCAATCCTTAACGAAACTCAGTATCCCGAAGATTTCGCTCTTCAGGCTCTTCAGATAACCAAGGACGAATATCCGTACTTTAATCGTCCCGGAGCGGCTGCCGACGTGCAGAGCAAGGGCGTGCGTGCCAACTACGATGTGGTTTACGGCTGGCCGGGCGATGACGAGAAGGCCGATGCGCCCGAGCAATGTATCTTTACACGAGAGTTTGGTGAGAATGTAGACGACTGGTATGCGCACAACAACGACAATCGTGCCAGCCGCAGTTGGGGCGAGCGTCCGATGCTGGTGCAGAGCCAGAGCCTGGCAAAGACTTACGACGGGCTCTATCGCACCACGGGCAAGTTTGTCGGCGGAGCGCAGTGGCATCCATTCGACCATCAGCGAGGCTATCATCCCGACCCTTATTGGGGCGGCATCTACGATGCTTTCCGTCAGAAAAAGACGGCTTACTACATGTTCCGCAGTCAGTCTCCGGCTTCATGGCAGAGTGATGTCGTTTCGTCTGGTCCGATGGTCTACATAGCCCACAATATGACTCAGTTCAGCGATGCCGATGTTGTTGTTTACAGCAACTGCGACAGCGTCCGCCTCACCGCCTACGACGGAGCGCACATTTACACTCTGCCTGTTGAGCACAAGGACGGACACATGCCAAATGCGCCGGTCGTTTTCAAGAATGTGTGGGACTTTTGGGAGGCTCGCGGATACAGTTACAACAAAAAGGCTTGGCAGAAGGTTAAGCTTGTGGCAGAAGGCATCATTGGCGGAAAGGTTGTGTGCCGCGAAGAGCGAATGCCGAGCCGCCGAAGCACAAAACTCCGTCTGTATGTCGATTATAACGGCCATGCGCTTGTTGCTGACGGCAGCGATTTTATAGTTGTTGTTGCCGAAGTTACCGACGACCTTGGTCATGTGCGCCGTCTGGCAAAAGAGAACATAGTGTTCACCGTCGAGGGCGAGGGCACGATTATCGGCGACGAGAGCATCTGTGCCAATCCTCGTGCCGTAGAATACGGCAGCGCGCCTGTTCTTGTGCGTTCAACCCGAAAGGCTGGCAAAATAAAGGTGTCGGCTCGCGTTCAGTTCGAGGGAACTCATGCTCCGACATCGGCAAGCATCGAGCTTGAGAGTATTCCTTCGGCATCGGCCTTCTGCGATTCTGACGATGTGGCAGAAGTCGGTTCTTCGGCTGTGGCAAAGAAATCTTCTGCATCCGGAGCATCTCAGCAAAACAAACTCTCCGAAGAAGAAAAGCAAAAACTTCTTGACGAGGTCGAAAAGCAGCAGAGCGAATTCGGAATTCAGAAATAAATAGTAAAATCCGCTTGGGTAGTTAAGTTATCCAAGCGGATTTTTAGTTTCGATTTAGACAATGATATCCTTGTTGGTTCCGATTGTTGAGAAGTGAAATTTCAACGTGGGAAAAGCGGAAAAAATTAAATGATAATCCGCAATATTCCCAAATATATTATCTTTGCAATTGAAAAAATCATAGTCAAATGAAGTTGTTGGATTTTGCAAAACATTTCGACAGCGAGGAAGCTTGTGAAAAGTACCTCAAGGAAACTCGCGAGAAAGAAGGTATAAAGTGCAGCCGCTGTGGCTGCGAGAAACAGTACTGGAACCGTTGCCACAAACGCTGGATGTGTGCCAAGTGCGGA
>JBGUGY010000040.1:0-5379 GCA_045111775.1 Bacteroidaceae bacterium
AAAGATGCGGTTTTGAGCAGAGCGGACTATTAAAAGACTGGTTCAGAGTCGATAAAACTTACGAAAATGTAATTCTGATGCAAAAAATTGTAGACAAATAGTGCTCAATTACTAAACATTTACTACCTTTGCAATCAGTATTTAAGTGAATCTATAGGTTAGAAGTACTAAGAATTTGCAAATGAAGAAAAAATATACTAAACCAACTTGCTGCACATTGTGCCTTATAACAGAGGCGAAGCTTATGGCTGCAAGCGACGGCTATGCTGGAAACCTACCAAGCAACCCTATTAACGGAAATGTCCCGGGCATTTCCGGCGATAAGATTTTTAACTCAAAACCTTCAACTCCAAAACGAATTGGTTTTTAAAATCATGAAGAAATTTTTTGTTTATGCCCTTGCTGCATGTTGCGTCTTGACTCAGTCGTGCTCGCAACTCGACATTGATACCGAACAGAAAAGCGAAAACCAGCAGAATGGTCTCGACAAGATTTTCCTCGACATGAGTTTCGGAGGCTCGGAAGAGGGAGATGTGAAAGACACGCGTATTGGACTTTTGTACGGAATCAAGGCGAAAAAGCCAGACTTCTATTGGGAGAAAGGCAACCGCATAATGGTCAAGGATGTGTCGTACGACCATCGCTACTACGGATATTCGCACGATACACTCGTGATCGACAACAATCCGCAGAACGACAAGTATGCACATTGCAGCGGATACGTTCACGCCAAGGTAAACGATGAGGTCAGAATGTTCTATCCTCACGATTTCAAGTGCCGAAACAAGTACGGCGACATGCTTGCCGTAGGTCGCGAAAATGAGTATGAGGCTATCAACACGGCTCATCAGACAATTCTGAAACTCGATATCTCAGGGCAGAACGGCTCATTCAGCAAAGACGGAAAATTCACAAACGAGCTGATGTATATGCGTTCGCTGAAATACAGCGTTGTTTATGATGATTGGAACGATCAGTATTTCCTTGGAAGATACAACAACATAACCGGAAAATTGCAGAAACTCGACCCGAACAATTCCGACGACCGTTTCTATCCGTTGGTATCTATCGGAACATTCCGTTTCTACGATTCTAACAATAAGCGCATCAATCTAAAGAATGCACAAGTTACGGTTCTGAATCAGAAGGTTAAGGCACTCTACAACATGGACGAAGATCCGATTGATGTTAATCCATCGTCGGGAGCATCGAATCCAGAAATGGAATATACCGAAACGAAGGATTTGATTTTCACAACCAATGGTGCCGATGATGCCAATACAAACTACGGTGATGTAGATATCGTTTTCTTCCCAGATATGGACAGAAAATCAATCGACTTTCTGCTAATGAACAATCCGGGGACCGAGGATGTACAGTTCTACGAAGGCTCTTATGCCGAAAGCTCAAACATCCGCTTTGCCGGCAAGTTTATCGGAACGTCCGACGGTTGGGCTAAGGTTAAGATGAAGCAACAGCCTCGCTACAAAGTGGGATATTTCTACAACCGCGACGGCTCAATTTCAGAAGAAGCGCACTATCCGGTAGGCATCGTCTATGCACTTTCAATGACTAAGGACGGTCCTATCGACCCAACGCTCACTTACGGTCCTCATTGCCGAATCATCGCACTCGAAGACCTTGCAAATGCCAGCGGTAATACAGAATTCCTTTGGTGCGGAAGCGAAAACGACGTGGCTGAAGAGCTCGACAATGTTGTAGGCACAACAACCGATGTCTGTGGACGAGACAATACCGAGAGTCTGTTTAACTATTGCAAGGAGATGGGCGACTACACAATCTACGAGCAGGCTTGTCTGGCTCACAACTACGCGCCGAAAGACCGCCCACAGGATAAGGGACAATGGTATCTGCCATCGGTGGGAGAGTTGAGCTGCATGACTAAGGATGTAATCTCCGACCTCTCGTACTCACTTCAGGCTTTGTCGGATGCGACGCTATTCGGCTATAGCGAAAACGGAACAAAGCACGAGTATTACAACTATTGGACATCGACAGCATCAAACAAAGGACGCGCGTTCTTCTATAACCCAAACAATTACAGCACAACGCTTGCATACCGCAACCTCAAGTGGTTCGGACAGGCGCCAAGCTATCGTGCGCGCGCTATTCTATCAAAGTAGGAATAAAAAAACTAAATATATAAAAGATGTATAGAACACATACTTGTGGAGAGCTTCGTCTCTCTGACGCAGGTAAAACAGTAACCTTGGCGGGCTGGGTGCAGAGAACCCGCAAGATGGGAGGAATGACGTTTGTTGACCTACGCGACCGCTACGGCATCACTCAGCTCGTGTTCAACGAGGAGAAGAATGCCGAGTTGTGCGAAAAGGCTAACAAGCTTGGTCGCGAATACGTTATTCAGATTTCAGGAACAGTAAACGAACGTGAGAGCAAGAACACAAAGATTCCAACAGGCGAGATAGAGATTATCGCATCAGAACTGAATATTCTGAACGAGTCGCTCACTCCTCCATTCACTATCGAGGAAAACTCGGACGGCGGCGACGATATCAGAATGAAGTACCGCTATCTTGACCTTCGCCGCTCAAATGTACGCGCAAATATAGAACTCCGTCATAAGATGACGATGGAAGTACGCCGTTATCTCGACAGCAAGGGCTTCCTTGAGATTGAGACTCCAATGCTTATCGGTAGCACGCCAGAGGGCGCACGCGACTTCGTAGTGCCTTCACGCATGAATCCGGGACAGTTCTACGCACTTCCACAGAGTCCACAGACATTGAAGCAGCTTTTGATGGTTGCCGGCATGGACCGCTACTTCCAGATTGTAAAGTGCTTCCGTGATGAGGACCTTCGCGCAGACCGTCAGCCTGAGTTTACTCAGATTGACTGCGAGATGAGCTTTGTTGAACAGGACGACATCATCAACCTGTTCGAAGGAATGGCAAAGCACTTGTTCAAGACCATCAGAGGCGTTGAACTTACAGAGCCATTCTTGCGTATGCCGTGGGCAGAGGCAATGAAGCGTTTCGGTAGCGACAAGCCAGATATGCGTTTCGGCATGGAGTTTGTAGAGTTGAAGGATTTCTTCGCAGGAAAGGGCGACTTTGCCGTGTTCAACGATGCTGCTTACATCGGCGGTATCTGCGCAACAGGCTGCGCTTCTTACACACGCAAGCAACTCGACCAGCTTACCGACTTCGTTAAGCGTCCTCAGATTGGCGCAAAGGGTCTGGTTTACGCTCGCGTTCAGGAAGACGGCAGCGTCAAGTCATCGGTAGACAAGTTCTATACACCAGAGGTTCTTGCCGGACTGAAGGAGCAGATGAACGCTCAGCCGGGTGACTTGATTCTTATCCTTTCGGGCGACGATACAATGAAGGTACGCAAGCAGCTCTGCGAACTTCGTCTTGAGATGGGCGAGCGTCTTGGTCTTCGCGACAAGAACAAGTTTGCTCTTCTTTGGGTTGTCGACTTCCCAATGTTCGAGTGGAGCGAGGAGGAAAACCGCTTGATGGCTATGCACCACCCATTCACTCATCCAAAGGACGAGGATATTCCGTTGCTCGACACAGACCCAGCTGCAGTTCGTGCCGATGCGTACGATATGGTCTGCAACGGTATCGAGGTTGGCGGCGGCTCAATCCGTATCCACGACCAAGAATTGCAGGCTAAGATGTTCGAGATTCTCGGCTTCACTCCAGAAAAGGCTCAGGAGCAGTTTGGCTTCTTGATGAACGCGTTCAAGTTTGGTGCGCCTCCTCACGGCGGTCTGGCTTACGGTCTCGACCGTTGGGTGAGCATCTTCGCAGGTCTCGACAGTATCCGCGACTGCATCGCATTCCCAAAGAACAACAGCGGACGCGATGTAATGCTCGATGCTCCGGGTTTCATCGACCAGAAGCAGCTCGACGAACTTCAGCTTGCTCTAAATCTGAAGAACGAATAATAAAATATCAGGAATCTCCCGACATCATTTTGTTGGGAGATTCTTTTTGATTTCTTCGAAAATATTCATTTATGAGAATAAACTATTTATACATTCTTACGATTGCGCTTTTACTGATAAGTTGCAGAAACAGAAGCATAAAAGATGGTGACAGAACGGTTTCTGCTCCCCAAAAGACAGAATCCCTATCATCAAAGATAGAAGCCTTTGTTGACTGGAGTAAAACTCACAAAAGTTCCGAAATCAAACTCGACACAATATTCCACGAAACATCACTTTTTTTGACATTCAAAAAGGACGGCAGTTTTCTTCTAGACAAACTCGACTTGGTATCGGAAGCAGATCATAAAGCAATGACGTGCTCCAATTATAAAGATTGGGAATATGTCGAAGAAATATCTGTAAACTATTACAAACGTAACGAATTTATAAGTTTCTTATATACATGTACATCATGGAGTTTCCATCGACAATACGATGAGATTTGTTACACTTATATTGTTTTAGGCAATAAAGTATACGAAGTTACGCTGGTTGTTACGCCAGAACTTAAAAAAATTGTAGAAAGAGCAGTATTACGTTTTGATGAGAACTGCCGTGCAAGGTATTGGGCTGAAAGTACAGAATATGGATTCTGCATTGATTCTGGAAAAATCCTTATCCGTCCAATTCCTTATTCAATTTTTGATGAAGAAGATTATTGCTATTGGATTGACATTCCATTTAGTAATAAACTAAAATTCAAGCTGACTGATACAAACGAAATAATTAAAGAATATAGAAGAATTGCATATCCAGAGCCTCAAAATCAACATGACTGATATGATAAAACCGCTATACATATTGATGATTCTTGCAGTTATCACTTCGTGCGTTTTTACAAAAGACACAGAACGGGGTGTTACAATAGACAGCAATGAAAAGGCTTTCGGTTGCAACTCATTTGAACGAATTGATAGCCAAACGTTTAAGATTGACAATATAATCTATTCGCTAGACAATAATCATCTCGAAGTTACGGGATACGACAAAAGATTTGAGGGAAAAGCACGTTTTATTTCTGCATTAAACTATAACGGAATAGAATACAAAACAACAGTTATAGATTCACATGCTTTTTCAAATTGCGAAACACTTACCGACATTGATATTCCCAAAAGCATAACGCACATCGGTGAATTTGCCTTTGAAGGCTGTAAAAACCTAAAGCAAATATACATTCCGTCAGGTGTGAAGCACATTGGTGTTTTGGCTTTCGATTCTGATTTTCTGACATCAATATCTGTCGATGAGAACAATCCAACATACGACTCGCGAGAGGATTGTAATGTGATTATCAGAACAAAAGACAATTGCTTTATGTTAAAATCCAAATATTTCGACCATTTTTTTTGTTTATGCTGATATTTTATAATCTTTGTCAAAAAGCTGCTTGTTTCTGACCA
>JBGUGY010000041.1:0-11445 GCA_045111775.1 Bacteroidaceae bacterium
AATCTGTACATCGGGCACGGCTTCCCTTAAATCCGACACAAATCTGTGGCACAGTTCCTTTCCGTATTCGGTGCAATGGCGAGTGCCAACGATGCTTATGCTTTTGGGCGGCGTAAGGCTTGCATTTCCCTTGTAGTAGATGAGCAGGGGAGCATCGCTGCAATCCTTGAGCCTTTGCGGATAGTCCGAATCGCCGAAGGAAAGGCATCTTATCCGTTTCTCGTCGGCAAACTTCAGTTCCTTTTCCGCCCGTGGCAGATAATCGGTGTGAGACGAGAGCGTTTTTATCAGAAGTTCCGATGCGTTGGGGAGATAATCCTTTATGTAGTCGAGATTATTGAATAGCTCGGTAGCCGAACCGAATGTTTCGTAGAGTATTTTTGCATTGCTTGAGCCAAGTTTCGGTAGTAGCGTCAGCGTCATGACATTCAGTATTTCTTGGTCGTTCATAACGATAAAAAGATAAAGGTTTTATGAGTAAAATTAAAATCTATTCGCAAATATACACATTATATTTATTTTTTTCATACTTTTGCCACGAAAAATAAAAAAACAGAGAAATCAAAAGAATGAAAAATCTGGTAATTGTAGAGTCTCCTGCCAAGGCGAAGACTATCGAGAAGTTTCTGGGAAAAGATTACAAGGTAATGTCGAGTTACGGACATATCCGCGACCTTAAAAAGAAGGAGTTCAGTATTGATGTAGATACATTTACTCCGAATTATGAAATTCCTGAAGACAAATACAAGATAGTGGAAAGCCTGAAGGAAGAGGCTAAGAAGGCAGATACTGTGTGGCTTGCATCCGATGAGGACCGCGAGGGAGAGGCTATTTCATGGCATTTGTACGAGGTGCTCGGACTAACTCCCGAAAAGACAAAGCGCATTGTATTCCACGAAATTACAAAGCCAGCCATTCTTAAGGCTATAGAGAATCCGCGCGAGATTGACATCAACTTGGTAAAGGCACAGCAGGCACGCCGCGTGCTCGACCGCATCGTGGGCTTCAAACTGTCGCCTGTGCTTTGGCGTAAGGTAAAGCCGCAGTTGTCTGCCGGACGCGTTCAGAGCGTTGCCGTTCGTCTTATCGTTGAGCGCGAGCGCGAAATCAAGAACTACAAGGTTGAGTCGGCATTCCGCGTTGTTGCCGTGTTCCTCGTTCCCGACGGAAACAGAACCGTTGAGATGAAGGCGGAGCTTTCAACCCGATTCAAAACCCAAAAGGAAGCCGAAGACTTCCTGAAGGAATGTGAGGCGGCAGAATATACCGTAAGCGACATCGTTACAAAACCGCTGAAGAAATATCCGGCTGCACCTTTCACTACATCAACATTGCAGCAGGAGGCAGCGCGCAAACTCGGTTTCTCAGTATCGCAGACAATGAGCGTTGCACAGAAGTTGTACGAATCGGGACTTATAACATACATGCGAACCGACTCGGTAAACCTTTCGGCTCTGTGTATAAACGCCTGCAAGCAGGTTATCTCTGAAAAGATGGGAGAGAAGTACCTTCACTCTCGTCAGTTTACAACCAAGATTAAGGGTGCGCAGGAGGCTCACGAGGCTATCCGCCCAACATATATGGAGAACAACGCCATCGACGGCAATTCTCAGGAAAAACGCTTGTACGACCTGATTTGGAAGCGTACTCTCGCATCGCAGATGGCTGAGGCCGAGATGGAGAAGACAACCGTTACGATAAAAATCTCTAATCGTGCCGAGACATTCGTTGCCAACGGCGAGGTTCTTGTCTTCGACGGTTTCCTGAAAGTTTACCGCGAGTCGAGCGACGAGGACATCAACGAGGACGAGAGCACAAGTCTTCTTCCGCCGCTTAGCAAGGGCGAGGACCTTAAGCGCAAGGAAATCGTGGCTATGGAGCGTTTCACTCAGCATCCGCCACGCTATACCGAGGCAAGCCTTGTTCACAAGATGGAGGAACTTGGAATCGGCCGTCCGTCAACATACGCTCCGACAATCTCAACAATTCAGCAGAGAGAGTATGTCGAGAAGGCTGACCAGCAGGGAACTCCGCGCGATTATGCCGTACTCACTCTCAACGAGAAGGGCATCACATCCGAAACAAAGCAGGAAAATACAGGATACGAGAAGGCTAAGCTCGTTCCGACAGATATAGGAACGGTTGTAAACGACTTCCTTTCAGAGCACTTTACATCAATCCTCGATTACAACTTTACGGCAAACGTAGAGAAGGATTTCGATGAGGTAGCTGAAGGAAGCATTGAATGGACCGACCTTATGCGCCGATTCTACGGCGATTTTGAGCCGATGGTAGAGAAGGCTTCGCATCTCCAGAGCGAGCACAAGGTGGGCGAGCATGAACTTGGCATCGACCCAGCCAGCGGCAAGCCTGTATTTGTCAAAATCGGTCGCTTTGGCCCTGTGGTTCAGATTGGAACTGCCGAAGACGAGGAGAAGCCTCGCTTCGCCCAGATGAAGCCGGGGCAGAGAATGGACACAATCACTCTCGAAGAGGCTCTCGACCTGTTCAAACTGCCACGAATCCTTGGCGAGTTTGAGGGCAAGACGGTAAAGGTAGGCACAGGCCGATTCGGACCATACGTTTATCACAACGGCGTGTATGTGTCTGTTCCGAAGGATTTCAACCCGATGACATTGGCTCTGCATACAGCCATCGACCTTATAGAGGCTAAGCGCAAGGCCGAGGCTGAGAAGCACATCAAGAGTTTCGACGAGGAGCCAAAGCTCGAGATTCTGAACGGCCGTTTCGGACCATATATCGCTTACGACGGTACAAACTATCGTCTGCCAAAGACGGTTGAGAAGCCTGCCGAGCTTACTCTTGAGCAATGTATGGAGATTATCAAGGCTCAGCCTGCATCGGGAGCTAAGAAGACAAGAACGACAGCCCGAAAGACAACAACACGCAAGACGGCTGCTAAGAAATAAGAGTCCATGAAGAGAGTAATATTCGTAGGCTACATGGGGGCTGGCAAGACAACAATAGGCAAAGCCCTCTCAGACCAGCTGAAGATGACATTCTTCGACCTCGACTGGTATATCGAAGACCGCTTTCATCGCAAGATAACCGAGATTTTTGCCGAGAAAGGAGAGAGCGGATTCCGCGAGATTGAGCGTAACATGCTTCACGAGGTTGCCGAGTTCGAGAATGTGATAATCTCGTCGGGCGGCGGAACGCCATGCTTCTTCGACAACATGGAATACATGAACCAGCAGGCGATGACGGTCTATCTCAAGGCGAGTCCCGAGGTGCTGTGCCATCATCTTGAATACGGAAAAAGCAAGCGCCCGCTGCTGAAGGACAAGACCGAAGAAGAGATGCTCTCGTTCATAACCGAGTCGCTAAAAGTGCGCGAGCCGTTCTATAGCAAGGCAAAACATATATTCAACGTCGACCCGCTCGATACCATTGCCGACGTAAAGCAGTCGGTAGGCAAACTAATCGAATTGCTCGATTTGTAGGTCGGCGCAATTGCATGAACTGAAACTATATTATTTACAATTTTTATTTGACACAGAAAAATGAGAAAATGGCGTGTTGAGGATTCTTCTGAACTCTACAACATTTGTGGTTGGGGTGTGAATTATTTCAACATCAATGAGAAAGGTCACATGGTGGTTACTCCGCGAAAGGATGGCGTTGAGGTAGACCTTAAAGAACTGATGGACGAGCTGTCGCTGCGCGATGTGTCGGCTCCGGTGCTCGTGCGTTTCCCCGACATCCTTGATAATCGCATCGAGAAGACTGCAAACTGCTTTGCCAAGGCTGCAAAGGAGTACAACTATAATGCAGAGAACTTCATCATCTACCCAATCAAGGTAAACCAGATGCGTCCTGTTGTTGAGGAGATTATCGGACACGGCAAAAAATATAACCTCGGTCTTGAGGCTGGTTCAAAGCCTGAACTTCATGCCGTTATCTCCGTAAACATGGACAGCGACTCGCTGATTGTGTGCAACGGATACAAAGACCAGAGCTACATCGAACTCGCTATTCTGGCGCAGAAGATGGGAAAGCGCATCTTCATCGTGGTTGAGAAGATGAACGAACTCGAGCTAATTGCGCAGGCTGCCAAGAAGTTCGATGTGCGTCCAAATATTGGAATTCGCATCAAACTGGCTTCTTCGGGAAGCGGCAAGTGGGAAGAGAGCGGCGGCGATGCCAGCAAGTTCGGACTTACTTCGAGCGAGGTTCTGAAGGCTCTTGAGATTCTTCAGGAGAAAGGACTTCAGGATTGTCTTAAACTCATTCATTTCCACATCGGCAGTCAGATTACAAAGATTCGCAGAATACAGACAGCCCTTCGTGAGGCTTCGAACTTCTACGTTCAGCTCCGGAAGATGGGCTACGGCGTTGATTTCGTTGATTGCGGCGGCGGTCTGGGTGTTGACTACGACGGAACACGCTCATCTAACAGCGAGAGTTCGGTAAACTACTCAATTCAGGAGTATGTAAACGACTGCGTCTACACATTTGTCGAGGCGGCAGACAGAAACGGCGTTCCTCATCCAAACCTTATCACCGAGGGCGGACGCTCGCTTGCCGCTCATCATTCGGTACTGATAATGGAGGTGCTCGAAACGGCTTCTCTGCCTGAGATGCCTGAGGAATACGAGGCTAATCCGGAGGCTCATAAGCTTGTGCGCGATATTTACGACATCTGGTGCCATCTGAGCACTCGCACGATGCTCGAGGACTGGCATGATGTTCAGCAGATTCGCGAGGAGGCACTCGACTTGTTTGCTCACGGCTTGGTTGATTTGAAGACACGTTCGGACATCGAGCAGATGTACTGGAGCGTCTGCCACGAGATTAACTCGTTGGCACAGAGCCAGAAGCATATTCCAGACGAGTTGCGAAAGATTGACAAACTGCTTGCCGACAAGTATTTCTGCAACTTCTCGCTGTTCCAGTCGTTGCCTGATTCGTGGGCGATAGACCAGCTTTTCCCAATCGTTCCTATCCAGCGATTGGACGAGAAGCCAACGCGCAACGCCACTATTCAGGATATAACTTGCGACAGCGACGGTAAGATAGCTAATTTCGTAACATCAAACTATAATTCGCACACTCTGCCTGTGCACCCTCTGAAGAAGGGCGAGCCTTACTATCTCGGCGTGTTCCTCGTCGGAGCATATCAGGAGATTTTGGGCGATTTGCACAATCTGTTTGGCGATACCAATGCTGTTCACGTTTCTGTTGATAAGGACGGCTACAAGATAAATCAGATTATCGACGGCGAGACTGTTGCCGAGGTGCTCGATTACGTTCAGTACAACACAAAGAAGATGGTTCGTACGCTCGAGACTTGGGTTACAAAGGCTGTGAAAGACGGCAAAATCTCGCTCGAGCAGGGCAGAGAGTTCCTGAACAACTATCGTTCTGGACTTTACGGTTACACTTATTTGGAAAAGTAAAAGGATGGAAAAGTTAACAGTAATAAAGGTCGGCGGAAAAATCGTCGAGGAAGAAGAAAGCCTGCAGCAACTTCTAAAGGATTTTTCGGCAATCGAAGGATATAAAGTCTTGGTTCACGGCGGAGGCCGCTCGGCAACAAAGATTGCCGCACAGCTCGGAATAGAGAGCCAGATGGTAAACGGCCGCAGAATAACCGATGCCGAGATGCTGAAAGTCGTTACGATGGTCTACGGCGGATTGGTGAACAAGAACATCGTGGCAAAGCTTCAGGCATGCGGCGTTAATGCCTTGGGACTCACCGGAGCCGACATGAATGCCATCAGAAGTCACAAACGCCCAGTAAAAGATGTTGATTACGGTTTTGTAGGCGATGTTGATGAGGCTAACGGCAAGATGCTTTCAACCCTCATTCAGCAGGGAATCGTTCCGGTGATGGCACCGCTTACGCACGACGGCAACGGCAATCTTCTAAACACAAATGCCGATACCATCGCAGGCGAAACGGCAAAAGCCCTGTCTAAGTTCTTCGACGTTACCTTGGTTTACTGTTTCGAGAAGAAAGGCGTTCTTCGCGATGCCAACGACGATGACAGCGTTATTCCGCACATTACAGAGCCCGAATTCAAGCAGCTTGTTGAGCAGGGAATAGTTGAAGGCGGAATGATTCCGAAACTCGAAAATGCTTTCAATGCCATACATAGCGGCGTGAAGAAGGTGAACATAACACTCTCTACAGCCATCGACGGAAAGCACGGAACCATAATCGAATAAAAAAATCTAAAAAAAAATTGCGGACGGGTGTAACTTCTGTTATTCCCGTCCGTCTTGCATATAGGGACGATGAAAAATGAGATAAGTTTCAAGAACGATGTGCTGCCACTGAAGAACAAACTTTACAGGTTGGCACTCCGAATCACGATGGATACTGGTGAGGCGGAAGATGTGGTACAGGACACTCTCATAAGAGTTTGGAACAAACGCGACGAATGGGACGAACTCGAATCGATTGAGGCTTATTGCATGACCATCTGCAAAAACCTGTCTCTCGACAGACACGAGAAGAAAGATGCCCAGAACATTCAGTTGGACGAGGCGCTTCACGATTCTGCCGAGATAAGCGACAATCCCGAGTCGAGCCTCGAACTGAAGGATAGGGTTGAACTGGTTCACAGACTTATTGACAGTCTGCCAGACAAACAGAAAATCGCCATCCAACTAAGAGAAATCGAAGGCAAGAACTACAAGGATATTGCCGACATCATGGGCATAACCGAAGAAGACGTAAAAGTGTCAATCTTCAGAGGTCGCCAGAAAATAAAACAAAAATTTTTAGAATTCGAGAATTATGGACTATAAATACATACATCAACTTTTGGAGCGCTATTGGAAGTGTGAGACGACAATAGAGGAGGAGCAGATTTTGCGCACGTTCTTCAGTCAGGGAGAAGTGCCTGTTGAGTTGCTGCCTTACCGTTCGCTTTTCGTCTACGAGAAGGAGCAGCACGACCTGCAGCTCGGAGTTGATTTTGACGAGCGCGTGATGGCCGAGATCAACAAGACTACAGTCAAGGCACGCAAGGTATCGTTTGCCAGCAGCATGAAGCCATTCTACAAGGCGGTGGCTGTGGTAGCGGTGTTCCTCACGCTCGGCATTGCGGCAGAGAAGGCTATCGACAAGAACAACGCCGGAAACGATTACAGCAGCGTTGTAGACAAGGCCGGATATGCACGCCAGAGCCATATCGTAAACGAAGAGCCATCGTCGCTGATGATGGTTTCGGAAGGACTAAACAAAACAATTGACGGTGATTCTGTTGCTTCGGTAAACGTCGAGAAAAACGGGGTGAAGGAGTAACACAACCAAAGATATTTCTATTTGCTTTTTAAATATATAGTGCTTAATAAAACAATCTTTTTTCGGAAGCTGTGAAGCTTCGAACTCTCTCTCAAATTTTCATAACAAAAATTACTACAAGTAGTAAGCTCTTTCTAACAGAAGGAGCTTACTTTTATTTTAGAACTAACATGAACGAATATAGTTTCATCGACGATGAATTGGGCGTTATTACGGTCTGCCCTAATCCCAAGTCGAGATATCGCATCGTGATGCGTGCGGTTGACGGCGGGATTAGGGTAACTTGTCCGTTGCGTTCTACGCGGAACGATGTGCTGAACGCCATCGACAAATTGCGCGGTTCGTTGCTGAAACTGAAAAGCCGAAAGCCGCGCGAAACTGTCATCGACGCATCTTTTGGCATCCAAACGGATTGTTTTTCGCTGCGTCTGGAACCGATAAGGTCGAAAAGCTATCAAATTCGCGTTAAAATGGGTGAGGTGGTACTCTTCTATCCGCAGAGCGAAACATTCGCTCCAGAGCGCCAGAAATGGCTCAGAGAGGCAATATTGAACGTACTCAGGGCTGAGGCTAAGATTTTCCTGCCTAAAATGCTGCACGAATTGGCAGAAAAGCACGGTTTCATCTATTCGGGCGTTACGATAAAGGCTAACCGAAGCAATTGGGGAAGTTGTTCGGCAAAGAGGCACATAAACCTGTCGCTCTATTTGATGCTTCTGCCCAAGCACCTTATCGAGTACGTTCTTCTGCATGAGTTGTGCCACACGGTCGAGATGAACCACGGAGCGCGTTTCTGGGCTTTGCTCGACAAGTGCGTTGGAGGAAACAGCAAAGCCGTACGAAACGAGTTGAAATCGTTCCATACGGCTTTGTAAAATATCCGATTGCTGAAGTTGATTTATTCAGGAATCATAACCACCTCAATCATGTTGTTGGCATCGATTACCGATTTTGTAAACGACTTGATGTCGTCGGTTGTAATCGACTTGATAACCTTGTCGAAATCTGTGCGCACGTCGAATCCGTACAGAAGTTTGTCGGTCATCAGGCTAAGCCAGTAGCTGTTTTTCTTCAGACTCTGCTTGTTGTCCTTGATAAGGAATTCCTTAACCTTGTCGAGTTCAATCTGGTCAACCTTTTCGGTCATTCCTTTCAGAATTTCTTTAAGCTGATTTACGGTTTCCTCGTATCCATCGGGATTTGAAGCCGTGAAAATCTGGATTCTTGCCTCTGGCTTGAAGTCGAAGTTCACGCCGCTCGATGCGCTTGGCGAGTATGATTTTCCGCTCTTTTCTCTGATTTCATCAAGGCATCTCTTGCTCAGAATCTGTCCGGCGATGTTTGCAAGAAGTCGGTTGCGTGTGTTGTACTCGCATGGAGCCATCCACACGAGGGCTGTTGTTGCCTGCGGAATCTCCATCTTGCGCTTGAAGATGTTGCTTCGCACGCCCTTGTGAGTGTAGAGCTTGCGGTCTATAGCCTTTTCTCTGTCCTTAGATGCAGGAAGGGAAGCGATATACTTCTGAACGTATGATTTGAGCGAATCTTCCTCGAAGTTACCGATAACTACGAAATGGAAATCGGCAGCGTTTGCAAAACGCTCCTTCTGAATCTCGAGCATACGGTTGTAGTCAGCCTTCTTTATCATCTCGGCAGTAAGGTTCTGTATGCGCGGATTGTTGTCGTAGAGCGTCTTTGTGATGCTGTCGTTGAAGGCTGTCATTGGGTTGGCTGCTCGATTGGCAATCACGGTGTGCAGGGTGCTCATTTCCGAAGCATAGTTCACAGGGTCGGCTTTCACGTTGGTGAAGTACAGATAAGTCATCTGGAACATAGTCTCCAAGTCTTTTGGTGTTGAAGTTCCTGAGATTGACTCCTTGTTCGGACTCATATTTACGCCCACGCTTACCTGTTTTCCGCTGAGTGCCTTCTGAAGCTCGAGATTGCTGAAGTTTCCGAGTCCGGATGCGTTGATGCCTTGGTCGAACAGGTTGATGGTGTGGATTTCCTTTGTGTCGTACATGCTTTCTCCGCCGTGGCTTACGGCAGCAAAGCGAACCTCGTTGTCCTTGAAATCAGTCTTGCGGACATAGATCTTGCATCCGTTGCTAAGAGTCCAAACCTTGAAGTCGTAATCAGCCTTCTCTTCCTTTACGATTTTGCCCTCGGCAGGCATCTGGCTTATTAGAGGCTCGTTCTTTGAGTTGTCTACCCAAGCCGTCAAATCTTCGTTTCTTACAGACTTCAGAGATTCCTTCAGACTTTCATCGTCAGGATAGTTGGCTCCTTCTTTCTCTGGAAGAAGACTCATAACTACCATATTCTTGTCGGCAGTTGGGTTGAAGAGCATCTTGCAATATTCGTTTATTGCTTCTACCGGAATCTGCGGAGCAATGTTGGTTAGCAGCGAGTAGCGGTCTTCGATGCTTAGGATTGGCTCGCATGAGAGGAAGTTGCGGATGTATGCTCCGGTGTAAGAGTTGTTCTCCTGCTTGTTGCGGTTGGCATAGCTGCGCTCCAGTCCGCCAAGATAATCCTTGCGTGCACGGTCGTATTCGGCAGCGTTGAAGCCGTGCTTCCACATTCGCAGAGCCTCGCGATAGACGGTTTTGTAGCACTCCTCGAGCTTGCCTTCCTTTGCAACGGCGTTAATCTCGACAGCCTCTTTTGTGCGGTTTGAAAGAAGGTAACCGCCGTTTGACAGTCCGGCATATACGAACGGAACATCAGGATTCTGCAACATCTCTTGGAAACGGCTGTTCATCATCGATGAAATAATGCTCTGATAGTAGCGTTCGATGATGTAGGCTACATTGTTCTTTGCGCTGTCGGGAGTAACCGAATGCTTGAACATTACGCATGCCACGATATTTGTCTGCTCTTTGTCCTGTCCGCTGGCAACAATCATATCGTCGTTGTCGGCAACTGGGAAGTAGACTCTTTCTGCCGCGTTCTTCTGAACCTTGTATGCTCCGAAGAGTTCCTTTATCTTTGCCTCGATGTGGTCTACATCAACATCGCCAACCACAACGATTCCCTGAAGGTCGGGGCGATACCATTTCTGGTAGTATTTTCGCAAGTCCTTGGCTGGGAAGTTGTCTACGATGCTCATCTTTCCGATAGGCAGACGGTCGCCATATTTGCTGCCCGGATAGAGTTTTGGCAGAATCTTCTCGATTATTCTCATCTGTGCGCCCGTTCTTACTCGCCATTCCTCGTGAATAACGCCGCGCTCCTTGTCAATCTCCTTTTTGTCGAGGGTGAGTGCGCCTGCCCAGTCGCTCAGTACCAAAAGACACGAATCCACCGCGCCTTGGCGCATCGTAGGCACGTTTGTTATGTTATAGACGGTTTCGTCTACGCTGGTATAAGCGTTCAGATTCTGACCGAACTTTACACCGATGGTTTCGAGATACGAAATCAGGTTGTTTCCCGGAAAATGCTTTGTTCCGTTAAAGCACATGTGCTCAAGAAAGTGAGCCAGACCGCACTGGTTGTCTTCTTCCTGAATAGAGCCGACTTTCTGCGCTATGTAGAAGTCGGCCTGATGCTCGGGATAGGCATTGTGTCTGATGTAATAAGTAAGACCGTTGTCGAGCTTGCCGATTCGCACGCCTTTGTCGACAGGTAGCGGAGGTAATTCCTGTGCCATTGCACCAGACGACAGTGCGCCAAGTGCTATGGCTAATACGAGTTTCTTCATTTTCATGTTATTCTTCGTTTAGTACTATGTTTTTTTCTATTGTTATTTCAGGGTGATTGTCAAAATGTCTGTTAAGCCAGAATGTGAGAACCGCAAACGCAACTGTGCTTACAATCATGGCGATGACAAAATTTGTTGTGCCAAGAGTCTCGATGAGGGTTTCGTCGCTGTCGGACGTAGCTATGCTGACAATAGCAATACCGTTGTTCAGAATATGGCATACGATTCCCGGCATCACGCTGCCCGTGCGGTAGTAGAGCCATCCGAGGAAAAGCCCCATGGCGAAGGCAAACGGAATCTGTGCTTTGTTACAATGGATGATGCCGAACAGCATTGCGCTGGCAATAATGCAGTGCCAAGCCTTGTAGCCGTTGCGGTGCAGATATCCCTGAATGGCATCGCGGAACGTAAGTTCCTCGCATATCGGGGCAAGAATTACAATCGTTATTATTCCCGGAATGCTTGT
>JBGUGY010000042.1:0-3090 GCA_045111775.1 Bacteroidaceae bacterium
AGGAAGTTGTCTCGGATAAATGTTGATTCGTGATGAGGATTCGAGTCCGTTTGCCGATGTTACCTTAATGAAGGTAACATTCTTTTCGTTCTCGTTCTCCTTTATTCCTTTTACGGTACATCTGCCTTGGTCGTCCTGCGTAATACGCAGATATTCTTTGTATGAAGGTTTTTCGAAATCCCATGTCAATTTTGCTGGCATCGGGTTAGTGAGGTCTGAGAACATATAAGCCTTTGCTCCGATTTTTACTTCATCGACCTCGTTTTCCAACTGTACACGTCGCTGTGTTACAGACAGTAGCGTTGGTATTTTCTTCAACCCCTCTGTATTCTGCTTCGTTGGATTCCAATCATCTTCTCCGCGCATCAGGTTGAATATGTTGTATGTGCCGTCTGCCAGTTTGTATGCTCTGAGCAGAGGCTTGTTTGTTATGTCGACCGGAATCCATGGTCCAACCCACAGCTTCATTGAGTCGCCGTTTACTGTATTGTTTGACAGATATGCGCGCATGTCAATCTGTCCTGTCTGAGTCCAGTAAATCTGTTCGTTTCTCAGGTTCGAAACCTTCCAACGACAGTCAATCATCGTTGCCGGACCGCCCTTGCGCATAACGAATGGTTTATATTCGTTGGTGCTGAAGTCGCAGTTCAGAAACACCACTCCCGTCTGCATCGGACTGTAAAGCGGTTTGTCCGTATTGAACGTGAACTTACAGTTCAGGAACACCGCATTGGCTGGGAGCGAGTTTTCTCCGCAGATGATTGTGCAATTCTCGAGGAGATGTCTTCCGCCGTTTACGATGTTGAACGGACTCGTATTTTTTCCACCCTTGAAGATGCAGTTCTTCAGGTGAATGCGGTCGCCTCTTACAATCGCTATCTTTGCGCCTGTAGCCCTATCTGTTCGCTTCTCGTGGTCGAGATCGTGGTTTCGGCTATATACAAGGTCGATGGAACAGAAGTTTCCGAAGGTCAGATCCTCCATCGTCAAGTTGTCGCCTACCCAGTCGAACATTGTGTACATTCGGTCTGCGCCGTATTTCTCTCCTCGGTTTCCGGCTATTACAACGTCTTCCGGATTACCGGTTATTCCTATCATATCGATATTCCCGACTTTTACTTCTATGCCGCTCGCTACTCCGCTGTTTGGATTTTCTGGCTTTACGAGTCTGTTGTCGTCCTTGTCGTCAATCCAATATACGTTTGGCGAAAAGAATATCCTTATCTTCCTTTTCATTCCGTTTGCACGGACTTTCTCTGCCGTTTTCAGAGCATCTCTTACATTGTCGAAGACGAATTTGTTCGCCTCGTTGTCGAGTGAGAGGTCTACAAGGAAGATAGAATCGCATGTCGTTAATTTTTCAGTTCTGTATGTGAATTTATGTTGAGCCGACACGCTATTCGATAGTAAAAAGTTTATAAAAAATGTATAAAAAAGTCTTTTCATATTATCATACATTTGATGTTACAATTTATCGTGGTTTTTGATTCCTTTTATCTAAACTGCACAAATATAAAAATTATTTTGAAATAAAAAGTTAAAAAATGTGAAAAGTTAGTTCTGAAACCATTTTTTTATTGAAAAAGACTATTTTTACAACCTGAATATCACCTCACGGCTATGAAATAATTTGTCTGAGCACCTCAACTGCCTTCTCGACAGTCGGGATGTTCTTGATGATGATGCTGCGCTTTCCTGCACTCGATTCTCTTAACTGACACTGGCGCGGATTCATTGTTATGTAGTTGATGATTTTTCCGAATTCCTCGCTCTGGAAGTAAGGACTCTCCGTATTGCTTACGAAGTAGAGACTCATGCTGCCTTGCTTCAGCAGGATGCGCTCGATGCCGAGTTGTCTGCCAATGCGCTTCAGAGCAACGAGGCGCAGAAGTTCCAAGCCTTCTTGAGGCACTTGTCCGAATCGGTCTTCCAGTCGGCTTTTGTAGGCGTCAACCTGCTCGTCGGTGTCGAGGCCGTCAAGTTCGCGATAAAGCAGCATTCGCTCGCTGCTGCTCGGGATGTACAGTTCAGGGAACAGCATCTCAATGTCGCTCTCTATGTTACATTCCGTAACGTATTCCGAAGCCTTGATATCCTTCTGCGCCTCTTCGGCATAAAGGTCGGCAAACTCGTCGTTTTTTAGTTCCTTTACTGCCTCTTTCAGAATCTTCTGATAAGTCTCGTATCCAAGGTCGGCAATAAATCCGCTCTGTTCCGCGCCAAGCATATTGCCCGCTCCGCGAATGTCGAGGTCTTGCATGGCGATGTGTATTCCGCTGCCAAGATCCGAGAAGTTCTCGATAGCCTGAAGACGGCGGCGCGATTCTTGCGGAAGTGCGCTTAGCGGCGGTGCAAGAAGATAGCAGAACGCCTTTTTGTTGCTTCGTCCCACACGTCCGCGCATCTGATGCAGGTCGCTCAGTCCGAAGTGCTGCGCCTGATTTATGATGATGGTGTTGGCGTTCGGAATGTCGATGCCGCTTTCGATGATAGTGGTTGACAGCAGAACATCGTAGTCGTAGTTTACGAAGTCGTAGATTATCTGCTCCAGCTTTTCGGGCGGCATCTGCCCGTGCGCCACGCACACTCTAGCCTCGGGCACATACTTGTTTATAAGTTTCTCTATTTCAACGAGTCCGTTTATTCGGTTGTTTACGAAATATACCTGACCGTTTCGGCTTAGTTCGAACTTTATGGCATCGGCTATAACCTCGTGCCCGTAAGTGTGGAGTTCGGTCTGAATTGGATATCGGTTTGGTGGAGGAGTCTGGATTACCGACAAGTCTCTTGCGCCGATAAGCGAGAACTGAAGTGTTCGCGGAATTGGCGTTGCCGACATCGTAAGCGTGTCTACGTTCGTCTTTATCTGACGAAGTTTCTCTTTTGTGCTTACACCAAATTTCTGTTCCTCGTCGATGATGAGCAGTCCTAAATCCTTGAATTTAACACTCTTGCCAATCAGTTTGTGTGTTCCGACAACGATGTTTACTTCGCCTGTTGCCAATCGTCTGATGATATCTTTTGTGTCGGCAGCCGTTCGTGCCCTACTGAGATATTCGATGGTTACAGGAAAATCCTTCATTCGCTTCT
>JBGUGY010000043.1:0-5422 GCA_045111775.1 Bacteroidaceae bacterium
AAAAAGAAATAAAAAATCAGCGGGATGAACATTTTGTCCGTCTCGCTGATTTTCTTTTTATTTCTTAACTTGCAGATAGCTTTGCAAGGCACTTACATAGTTCTCGAAAGCCTTTATGCCGCTTGGCGTTATGCGGCAGATGGTGCACGGGCGCTTGCCCTTGAAGGTCTTCTCAACCTCGATGTATCCCGCCGCCGACAATTTGTCTACCTGTACGCTGAGGTTTCCGGCCGTGGCTCCCGTCTGCTCCTTTATGTACGGAAATTCGGCCTCCTCAACGCTTATTAGCAGCGACATTACAGCCAGTCGCAGTTCGGCGTGCAAAAGCGGGTCTAATGGCATGAACGGCATAGGCTACTTCTGTTTTTTTAGCATCAAGCCCGGGAGCGTCAGGCCTACAAAGGCAAATATGGCAATAATAATGCCCGCGTCAAGCGTCTGCAAACTTAAAGCTGTTTCAACGCTACATAAGCGAGACAGTAATGCTAAGCCACCGAACGATTCCCAGAAGTAGCCGCCGATGCCGCCTATTATTCCGCACCACACCAGCCACTTGCTCTTGAGGATATATCCTGTAATGGTTATGCACATTCCCATCAGTATAAGAATTATGCGGAAGGGCCGGATTAATAATCCACAATATAACTCGACATCTCCTGTGTGTGCCAGAAGCATGTTAAAGAGCTCGGCAAAGACGAAGAACGACAGGCCGAAGATTGCGAAGGTATGCCATGCCTTGTTAACCATTGTGCCAACAAAGTTGCTTGGAACGGGGGCTTGTCCGCGTTTAAGATAGCGGCTTATAGCCAGAATTACGATAGGCAGCGTAAAGTAAAGCAGATAGACGATTGGGTTGCCTGTAAGAATGTGGCACAGGGCAATCAGTAACGCCATGCCCATGGTGCAAAGTCCTGCCACAAAGAGCGATTGTCCCATTTCTTTCGAAACTTCCTTGCGGCTCTGCTCAATCTGTTCCGTGATTATTTTCAGACTGCGCTCGGCAGTCATGTTGTTTGTTTCTTCCATTGTTTTTTAGATTTTTAGACTTCAACTTTCTATTCTTAATTCTCAAAATTGGCTGAATTGTCAATTCACAAGCCTCCTCGTTCCTCCTGCAGAAAGGGCAGAATCGGCCTTTTAAATCCGGATGACGCTGCAAATATAAATAAGTTTATAATATAAACCAAATAATTTCATAAATTTTTAATTGTCGCCCGATATTTCTGTTTCTGCAGATGGCAAAAGTCTGTAAATGTTTTTGTTACAGTTGGGTTATCTTTGCTTTTGGGAAACGCTTAAGAATTCCGTTTTTCTCGGCATTTGTCATTCTGCCTTTTATCCAGAAGTCGTCGATGGTTATGCGGTCGAGCCATTCGGGCAGCACAACCTTGTCTGTAAATTCGAGTTCCAAAAACTTGAGATGTTGGAATTTAGACAGAATCTCGGGAACTTCCTTTATGCGTATGCTGATGCCGCCACGCTCGTCGTTCTCTTTTTTCAGGTATTTCAGAGAATCTTGTTCGGTTTCTGCAACGCGAACCTGCCAGCCTATTTTTGGGGTTAATGATTTTGTCTGTTTGTCAACTTTGGCTCCGATGAAACCTGCGAATATTTCCATGTTCGTCTCTTTCAGAACAGAGCCGTTTGGGGCTAAAACCATGTATTTGAATCCGGTGCAGACGTATTCTTCGGGCATGCTCTGGCTTGCAGAAATGCTGTCGAGCGTGTTTCCGTCTTTGTCGGGGAAGAATTTCAGAATCCATCCGTCAATCATTGTCGCTTTTCCACCGCAACCGCCTCGGCTCAGTTCGTTAATTTTCTTTTTCTTAACGATGTTCTGCCAGAAATCTTGGCGAGGTTTGCCGTTCGAAGCCTTCAGAAATTCGTTCAGAATAGGCTCAAGTTCGTTTGTCCATTTCCCAATTTTGTACGATTGCAGATTTCTTGTCTTGTCAATCACGCGCTGCCAGTCGTCGGTGGTGCCTTCGATGGTGATGTTCGGTATTCCGCATACAACCCAGATGACGATGGGATTAAAGTACGATTTTACGCTTTCCATCAGCGTTGTCTGCGATGCTATGCGTTCTGCCAGAGTGGTTGTGCTGAAGTCGGCTGTGATGGTTTTTGCTATGTCGGTTTTCGTGTTCTTTTCAATCTGACTCGAAAAATCGTTCATAATTTTTTCCCAGTCGGCTTTGCCCGAAAAAAGGTCGTCTGACGTTTCTACAACCAAGTCAATCTTTCCGGAGTGGCTCACCAAGAGCGGACGCATTTCTTCGGCATGGGCATTAACGTATCTGCTGAATCCTTGGCAGATGAGCAGCCAAATCATGTCGGGCGACAGAGTGATGGGCTGATGCTTGGCGTATGCGTCTATGATGCACTTGTAGAAGGCATCTTTTCCGTAGTAAAGCAAGCCGTCTTCATTCTCGAAACTTGTGGCTATGATGTTTTTGGGCTCTCCAGATATCGTTCCGTTTTTAATTATTGTTTCTGCAATTTCTTTGCCGTTGCATGTAACGCGATAATTATTCGTTTTGCTTATGTCTGTTTTCTTAAACTCTTCGCGCGTGTAGTATTTTAAGTCTATCGGCTTGAGATTTTTATCGACAACGAAGGTAATCTTGCCTTCCGATTTCGAGATAATCTTTTGGGCACAGGCAGTTTGTGTTGTCATTGCGAGAATGATAAACAGAATAGAAATGAGGCTTTTATTCATAATGGTTTTAGAGTTTTGTTGTTTACGTTGCAAAGATATGGGTTTTTGCTTACAAATTGGTTGTCTCTGGCGATGGAATTTAAGAAAAAGATATGTTCGAGGTTTATTTGTATCTCAAACATATCTTTTTATCGCCGTTCGTTGGATAAATATCTGATAGCCTAATTGATTCGGTTTGAAGTCCTTTGCATTGCGTTTGAACTTAACGACTCCGTAATTTTCATTCTTCTTTCTCGGAAATTCTATGTAAAATGCAATTTTTTTCCCAAACCTTCAGAAATTCGAGTTGCTCGGGCGTGTGAAACCAATGTTCGCCTCCCGGAAACACAGTAAGATGGCAGTTGTGCTGACTTATGAAATCGCGCACCGACGATTCGCTCACAACCAAATCGACCTCGGGACGAAGAATGAACGTTGGCGCGTTCCACTCTGTTACGGGATTTTTGACAACCCAATCGTAGTAATCATTTTCGCGCGACGGCATCTCTTCTATAAACTTTTTCATGTCGAGAAGCGGCGATACAAGCAGAGCCTTCTCGACCTCGAAGCCTTGAAAAGTCATCAGCGTGAACCACGAGCCGATGCTGTTGGCGCGTACCGAAACCGATTTCCAATGGCTGTAAACGTAGTCGCGAACCTCGGCGTAGAGCGGCATCACGTTCCACGGCTTGCCATCGACTTTAAGGTCGATGCCCAGAACCTGAAAGCCCATGGGCACGGCTACCTCGGCAAAAGCCAGAGCCTCTTCTTTGTTGCCGTGAAGTCCGTGCATGTATAGAAAAACTTTCTCACTCTGCTCTCCAATCAGAATGGCAGGTGTAGAACCAATGTTGAAATTTTTAGTCATCTCCTTTTTGTTTTTAATTTTCCACTAATAATTCGGCGGCGCGTGCTTATTACGGCAGGCTTGTAGAAATCGGTCTCCATTGCGTCGAGAATACGCATCAGTTCGTCCATCAGTTCGGGATAGAACTGGCACATTCGGTAGGCGAGTTTCATGCTCACCGCCTGTATTGCCGAAAACTCGCCGACGTCGGTCATCTTAGCCATGCAGAAGTCCAGAAAATCAGTGCGCAAATCGTCCTCGTCCATCTTCAGCCGCTCGATTATGTTTAGAGATAATCGCCTTACCGACGGATTATCTGTCTGTATTGCAAGGTCTATAAATTCGTGCAGAATGTCGTTTAATTGCGCCAGCTCATCGTCCGAAGCCTTGGTGAGCGTCCATAGCGCGATGCGTGCAACCCGATAGTCGGCATTGTGCATGAAACGCTGTGCAAATCCGCGGAAGTCGCCCGTCCGTTTCACTTCGTTGTATATTGCCAGAGCCTCGCTTTCGCTGCCTGTAAGTCTGAGTTGTTCGTCGGTTATTGCCATTGAATATTTTTTCTGCAAAAATATGCAGAGCCGTGCGTTAGTGCAAGTTTTTGGGATATTTGACTGTGATTTGTGACGAATTGCGCGGTATTCATCGACGATATTTTGCCGATATGTATAATTGTTGTAACTTTGCCGTCCGAGAAAATTAGTACCGTTTTTTTGATAAACATAGAGAGATAAATGAAAGAACCATTAAGTCATATTTTGAAAGAATCTACAAGATACAGCCTTGCAGTACTATTCATACTTGGGGTGTTGCAGCCGTTTGGAATAGACCAAATGGAACATCGTTTGGCATATCTGTTTGGCGTGGCAGTGATGGAGTTTTTTATTAAGATTGTTATTCTTACGGCTGCCAGCCCTATCCACAACAAGAAAGTTCAGCTGCCGGTCAGATACACGGTTCATCTGCTGCTGTTCTCAGCAATGCTGCTCACGTTCAACTCGTACTTCTACGCAGGCAATCTTACGGAGTTCTGGACCGGAAAATGGTCGGGCGGCGACCCTGATAAATTCGACCTTACGCTTTACTTTGAGGCTTGCAAATGGGTGCTTTTGGTTAGTCTGATTATCGCCATCTACGACATCTATCGAATGCGAAACAACCGCCTTCGACTTGAACTCGAAGAGGTAAGAGCCATCAACGCCCTGCTCGAACAGCGCGCCAGCCAAGACGAGCCGGAGGACGATGAGCCTGTTTCGGTCTCTTCGGAAGAAGATGATGACGAGGTTTCTGAAAATTCGGTTTGTGCTATTAAGGGCAATGCCGTAAACGATTCGTTCGAGGTCTTGCCAAAGGAGATTCTGTATATCGAATCGCTCTCTAACTATGCCGATATCTGGTATTTGCACGAGGGCGAGAGACTTCATCACATCATCCGCACAACCATGAAGCAGTTGCGCGAGCAGCTGGCTGAGGTTGACTATCTTATCTCGTGCCACCGCGCCTATATCATCAACATAAACTATGCCGTTTCGCTAACGTCGCGAACATCGGGCAATTATCAGCTGCAAATGCTTGGAATAGATAAACTTATACCTGTTTCGCGTGCCAATACCGTAGAAATTAAAAGGGCTTTGCAGAAGTAGAATTTCAAAAAAATAATGTTATATGAGGGTTAAATTTTTACTATTCTGTTTGTTGCTGTTGTTGGTAAACTACTCTGTTGCACAAAACGGCAACGGTGAGAATCTGCTAATTTCCGCAGAAGTTGGCGGCAAGTGGGGGTTTATAAATAAAAATGGCAGTTGGGTTATCAAGCCGCAGTTTGACGATGCGTTTAATTTCGAAGAAAATGATTGGGCGCGTGTCAAGGTTGACGA
>JBGUGY010000044.1:0-2562 GCA_045111775.1 Bacteroidaceae bacterium
GCTCCGGAACTTCCGGAACCTCTAAAGTGTGTAAAAACATAAAAATGGGTTTCGGGGTGCTGGCAAGCAAACGACTCTTTGTCCGCATACCCCATGCCTTTTAATTATTTAATAACAAATATTATTATGAGTCAGAAAATTCGTATTAAGCTTAAATCTTACGATCACAACCTTGTTGACAAGTCAGCTGAGAAGATCGTTAAGACTGTAAAGGCAACTGACGCTGTAGTAAGTGGTCCAATTCCACTTCCAACTCACAAGCGTATCTTCACCGTTAACCGTTCTACGTTCGTTAACAAGAAGAGCCGTGAGCAGTTCCAGCTTTCAGACTTCAAGCGCCTTATCGACATCTACAGTTCTACAACAAAGACTATCGACGCACTTATGAAGCTCGAGCTTCCTTCAGGTGTTGAGGTAGAGATCAAGGTGTAGTTTCTAGAAAACGCTTATAGATAAAAATCCGGTCTGTTTTTGCAGGCTGGATTTTTTTTGTTAAATAATTTTGCAAAATAATTCGCGAAAAATTTGCGTAATTCATTAATTATTAGTACCTTTGCACCCGGAAAGGCGAAATTTGCGCTGGAAAAACCTCGGTTTTATCTATCAACTCGCTGAATAAGAACGCTTTAGGGCGGTCTTTTTTCGTGTGTGTGCAAACGGAGCGCTTCCAAGAACAGAGTGTAATAAAAACAAATTTAACAAAACAATATTTTTAAACATTTAAATTGAAATGCCAGGATTAATTGGAAGAAAAATCGGAATGACATCCGTTTTCAGTGCCGACGGTAAGAATATACCGTGCACTGTTATCGAAGCTGGTCCTTGTGTTGTTACTCAGGTTAAGACCGTCGAGAAGGACGGTTATAAAGCTGTTCAGCTCGGCTTTGCAGAGGCAAAGGAGAGCCGCACAACAAAGCCTATGATGGGTATCTTCAAGAAGGCAGGCAGAACACCTAAAAAGCACTTGGCCGAGTTCAAGTTTGACGAGGAGTATAACCTCGGTGACACTATCTCTGTGGAGATCTTCAATGACGCTCAGTTTGTTGACGTTGTTGGTACTTCAAAGGGTAAGGGTTTCCAGGGCGTTGTGAAGCGCCATGGTTTCGGCGGTGTAGGTCAGGCTACACACGGTCAGGACGACCGTCTGCGTAAGCCAGGTTCTATCGGTGCTTGTTCTTATCCAGCAAAAGTATTCAAGGGTATGCGTATGGGTGGCCATATGGGTAACGAGCGTGTTACCACTCAGAACCTTCGTGTGTTAAAAGTAATTCCAGAGAGCAATCTCCTTATCATTAAGGGTTCTGTAGCTGGATGTAATGGTTCAACCCTCTTAATTCAGAAGTAATGGAAGCTAGCGTATTAAATATCAATGGTCAGGAGACCGGACGTAAGGTTGTCCTGAATGATGCGATCTACGCAATCGAGCCAAACGATCACGTTCTCTACCTCGACGTTAAGCAGTATCTCGCTAACCAGCGTCAGGGTACAGCAAAGTCAAAGGAGCGCAGCGAGATGTCTGGTTCTACACGTAAGCTTGGTCGTCAGAAGGGCGGCGGCGGCGCACGTCGTGGTGATATCAACTCTCCAGTACTCGTAGGCGGTGGCCGTGTGTTCGGTCCTAAGCCACGCGACTATCGTTTCAAGCTCAACAAGAAGGTTAAGACTCTTGCACGTAAGAGCGCTCTTTCTTACAAGGCTCAGGAGAACGGCATCATCGTAGTTGAGGATTTCTCATTCGAGGCTCCAAAGACTAAGGAGTTCCTGAACGTAGTAAAGAATCTCAACGTTGCAGATAAGAAGGTTCTTCTCGTAGTGCCAGAAGTTAATAAGAATGTTTATCTGTCAGCACGCAATCTCCAGAAGGCAGAGGTTATGACTGCAAACACCATCAATGCATACAAGGTGCTCAATGCAGACGTACTTGTTGTTTCTGAGAAGTCAGTACAGGTAATCGACGAGATTTTAACAAAGTAAACTTATAGGAGACACAAAATATGACATTTATCATTAAGCCTATTGTTACTGAAAAGATGACAAAGGTCACCGAAAAGTCTTCTGCAGATAAGAAAGTCGTAGTTCCTGCTAATCGTGCTGAGGCTAAGGGTGCAACTGAGGAGAAGATCTCCTATACAGTAAAGAAGAATGGACAGGAAATCAAAAAGGAAAAGACTGTCTATTCATACACAAAGCCTGCACAGGCAAAGTATGGCTTCCTTGTAAAGCCTGAGGCAAATAAGCTTCAGATCAAGGCTGAGATAGAAGCTCGTTACAATGTTACAGTTGAGGACGTTAATACAATGAACTACGCTGGTAAGCGTTCTGCTCGTTATACAAAGGCAGGTCTTATCAAGGGTCAGAAGAATGACGTCAAGAAAGCTATCGTCACTCTTAAGGCTGGCGAGGAAATTGATTTTTATAGCAATATTTAATATAAGAAATGGCAGTACGTAAATTAAAGCCAGTTACCCCTGGTCAAAGACACAAAGTTATTGGCACGTTCGAGGATATTACTGCATCCGTGCCAGAGAAGTCTCTCGTTTACGGTAAGCGTTCAACCGGTGG